>JAATFN010000257.1 GCA_015655165.1 Betaproteobacteria bacterium
ACAAAAAGAACCACAGGCCCACATCAAGCAACGCATATCATCCAACAACGATATCTTTCCGCGTGTCGATCAGATGCACTCGCAATCAGGGCAAATCATTCATTTACAATTGAATGCACTGGAGCAACACCGTTTGATCTGGCAAGGTCATGCATGGCCAGGACAGGATATGCAGTGGGAAATCACACAAGAACCTGACCGGGAGAAAAAACATCCATCAGATGGAGCACAAGATGCCTCATGGCAAAGTATTGTGCGTTTTAATTTCAAACATCTAGGTGGCGTAGAAGCATCTATTCGTCTGGTAGGCGAACACATTCATATCCAGATCAATACCGACAATGCACAAACTGTAAACAAGCTCAATGCACATCGTCACTTGCTGCAACAATCGATGTTGGCAGCAGGTTCACCGCTGGATTCGTTGACGGTGAAAGAAAATGACTAATCAAAAACATCCTGTACTCACACAAAAAGCTGTAGCTCTCGCATATAACACCAGCGAAAACGCACCAAGGGTCGTTGCAAAAGGAAGTGGCATGATTGCAGAAGCGATTATTGCACGTGCACAAGAACATGGTGTCTATATCCACGAATCAAAAGAGCTTGTTTCACTGCTCATGCAAGTTGAACTTGATCAACACATACCGCCAGTACTCTACAGAACTGTGGCAGAACTGCTCGCATGGCTTTATCAAATCGAAAATAGCGAGACGAACCAGATGTAATCCATGTATTATTTAAGACGATCATTTTGGTATTCACGCATAAAAAACGACAGATTCCATCATGTTAATCAACAATGAATGCGCATTAAAAATAATCCAGAAAATGCTGATGAGAGCCAGTATCGCATGCATTCGAGAAGCGAGATTGTTGCTCTTCTGAAAAATATCATGCAAAGAAATCAGACACTGACTTTACTCATTAATCACGGTGCTGATTCTATGATGACGTTGATTCTCGATGTCGATGAAGACAATAATACAATCACTATTGATGCCGACAAGAGCAATGCATTGAATGAACGTATTGTACAAAGTCATCATCTGCACTTTGAAGCGTTGTACAACAATATTCGTGTCACCTATGTTGCCAATCAAGCGTCGGCTGCATTAAACCAGGTACATGCAGCATTGATCATCCCGATTCCAGATAGCCTAGTACGTTTGCAACGCCGCGATGCATTCCGGGTAGTTACTCCCATTACCAAACCATTACGTTGTGTGTTCAAGGCTGTCAAACAGGATGGCACAACAGCACAGATTGCGACCAATCTGAGCAATATCAGCGTGGGAGGTGTAGGTCTGGTTGATTAATCGCTGACACTGGACCTGACCAAAGGTCGTATCTATAAAGACTGTAAACTGGAATTAAGTGATACAACAAACATTACCGTAAATCTTGAAATACGCGACAGTCAGCAAATCAAACTGGCGAATGGCAAGGTGATCAACCGTTTCGGGTGTGCTTTTGTCGCATTATCCAATCAAACAGAAGCCACGATCCAGAGAACCATTACCCAATTGGAACGTAATCAAAATGCCAAAGCGTCAGGCCGCCTCTAAAACTTCATCAGTGCGCAAGTAAAAACAAGTCAACCAATCATTTTTCTGTATAGCCGTTTCTTATCACACCTGCATTGTCATAATATCGCGGTAGGCAGATACCAGTTTGTTACGGACCTGGATACTGGTCTGAAACGAGATACTGGATTTCTGTGCGGCAATCATGACATCGGATAAATTGATATCGTCGTCCCCCATAGCAAAACTTTGGGATAATTGTTTTGCGGTATTTTGGGCTTCATTGACCTGATCCAGCGTAGCTTTAAGTACCTGTGCAAAATCGACTTTTTCAGCGGAAGCTGCTGGTGCTACAGCTGTTGTATCATCAATGACTGCAATAGGCGGTGTGTTTATCACACCGGCGATAGTCGCCTTAGTCACCGCATTAATCCGTGCAGGATCACTACTTAACTGTGCAGTGATTGCGCCGATCTGGTTAAGACTACCCTCTGCACGAGAAGCGACCAAACGTAGTTGCTCAACCATCGCCTGGATTCGATTCGTATCAATTGCAATATTACTTGCCACATTCCCTCCTGTTTGATGGTGCATCAGTGCCATGCTATTGGCAATAAATGCAATGCATGGATGTTGCAAAGAAGTTAGCAGAATTGTCTTGTTATCCCAGCATGAATAAGAGATGGAAATACGACTCTTATCGTAAGATTGATTTCTTTCAGTAAAACGACAATTGGGGATACATCTCGATTCGTATAGTGGTACGCAGTAGTTGTAGGACATGCACGTTCTATCATCTCACCCATAAAAGCGAGCGCAAGGGGAAATCATGGCGGTAGCCGCTGATGGTACGCTAATTAGCGATCAGAATATGGACACTGCTGCAAGCGGTGCAAATACTGGTATGGAAACAGACGATAGCGCGTTTGTTCCACCCAATGTTGGCAATACCCAACAAGCTCCTTTTAATACGAATACATCTAGCAGTACGAGTCGCAATGAATTTTCTTCTTCAGCCAATAACAACGCGACATCTGAAACCAACAACTTCGCAACTGAACTCCCGCAAAAAGCAGGCGTCATGGGATATGTCACTTCGATCGAAGGACGTCGGGTGACCATGATTTTTTTGGCAGCAGTTTTTGTTGCCTTGGCTGCTGCATTCTGGATGTGGAGTAAAAAGGTCGAATACAAGGTCCTTTTCAGTAATTTTTCCGACCGTGATGGTGGCGCGATTGTCGCAGCCCTTTCCCAAATGAATGTACCTTACAAATATTTGGAAGGTGGCGGCGCCATTCTTGTGCCGGATAATGTCGTCTATGACACACGTTTAAAATTAGCCGCACAAGGCCTACCTAAAGGCGGCAATGTCGGCTTTGAATTACTGGAAAACCAGAAATTCGGCGTTTCGCAATTTCTGGAACAAGTCAATTTCCAACGGGCCTTGGAAGGTGAACTGGCACGTTCTATTGAAACACTCTCCTCTGTCGAATCTGCACGTGTGCATTTGGCATTGCCAAAATCATCCGTATTTATTCGTGACCAACCCAAACCGACAGCATCAATTGTGTTGTCGTTACACCCAGGTCGCATGTTGGACGACCAGCAAGTCAATGCGATGATTCATCTCGTTGCAAGTAGCGTACCGCAGCTCTCTCCTAAAAATGTCACCATTGTCGATCAACGCGGCAATCTGATGTCCGAGACCTCAGGTGGCCAGTCACCACAACTGCAACAACAGTTATTGCAATTATTGCAAAAACAGCAAGAAAAGCTTCCTCCTGGACTCGATCCCAAACAGATCAAATATGTCCATGATTTACAAAATGAAATCATCAAACGTGTCGAATCGATTGTCGCGCCGATTGTCGGTCAACATAATGTACGTGCTGAAGCGACTGTCGACGTTGATTTTACAGTCACAGAGCAAGCCGCAGAAATGTACAAACCAAACCAGACTATCGAGTCGGCGGCAGTGCGCAGTCAGCAAAGCAGTGAAATCCGAGATGATGACGAGCCAGCACGTGTCGGGATTCCCGGAGCATTGACCAATCAGCCACCGGCGCCTGCAGTAGCGCCAATCGAGGATCCATTAAACCAGAACGCGCCGAACGATCCGCGTACCAGACGCAAAGATGCCACAATCAACTATGAAGTGGATAAAACTGTCCGATATACACCACAACAAATGGTTGGTTTAAAACGGATCACTGTTGCTGTGATTGTCAATCACAAACCTGTCCTCGATGAAACAGGCAAAGTGACCATGCGTCCTTTGACAGAAGAAGAGCGTAATCAGGTAACTGAACTCGTCAAAGAAGCAATGGGCTTTAATGCCGAACGTGGTGACTCGGTCAATGTCATGAATTCGCTGTTTACCGAACCGCCTGTCCCACCTGTCTGGAAACAACCACAGATGGTCCAGTTGGGCATGGATCTTGTGAAATACCTGTTAATCGGACTGGCTTTACTGTTTGTCTACTTTGCTGTAGTACGCCCTATCGTATGGAAAATTACCGGCAAAGCGGAAGCGGAAGAAAAAGCACGCCTTGAAGCCGCTGCAGCTGCGGCCGCCGCGGCAGAAGCAGAAGCGGCATTAGCTGCAGCACAGGATGAAGAGGATCCGGATGCGATCGTGGAATTGTCCCCTGAAGCAGCCGAAAATCTATTACGTGCCGAATATGAAAAGAATCTGGCATTGGCCAAAGCCTGGGTCATGGAAGAACCCAAGCTTGCTGCCAGTATCATTACCATCTGGGTGGAGGAATAATGAGTACCGAAGGAATCCAGAAAGGTGCCATTCTATTGCTAGCATTAGGCGAGGAAGAAGCCGCTGAAATCATGAAATACCTTGGACCACGCGAAGTACAAAAACTCGGTTCAGCCATGGCGTCGATTAAAAACCTGACTTACGAACGCATCAACGAAGTCCTGGTCGAATTTTTGGCAGAAAAAGATAAAGCCACCTCTGTTGGTCTTGATTCGGACGAATATATCCGGAGTGTGTTGATTAAAGCATTAGGTGACGACAAGGCAACATCCCTGATTAACCGTATTCTGGGTGGTGGCGACGCCGATGGCATCGAAAGCCTGAAGTGGATGGATGCACAATCGGTATGCGAATTGATCCGCAACGAGCACCCGCAGATTATTGCTACAATTCTAGTCCATCTGGAACGTGATCATGCGTGCGACATTCTGAATCAGTTTTCAGAGCGTCTACGTAACGATGTGGTATTGCGTATTGCCACATTAGACGGTGTCCAGCCAGTTGCATTACGCGAACTGAACGATGTCTTAACGAAACTCCTGACCGGCAATGAAAGTCTGAAGAAACAACAAATGGGTGGCATTCGTACTGCTGCAGAAATCTTGAACTTCTTGTCGGGTGAAAATGAGACATCTGTCATGAACCACTTACGCTCCTACGACGAGGATATGGCACAAAAGATCATGGACGAAATGTTCGTATTCGAAAACATTATCGATATCGACTCACGCGGTATCCAGATATTACTACGCGAAGTTCAGTCAGAATCGTTGATTGTCGCCTTAAAAGGTGCATCGCAAGGTTTGCGCGACAAGATTTTCAAGAACATGTCCCAACGGGCTGGCGAGATGATGAAAGACGATCTCGAATCCAAAGGACCTGTTCGCCTGTCAGAAGTCGACACAGAACAAAAAGCTATTTTGCAAATTGTCCGTCGTCTGGCAGATGAAGGTCAGATCGCGCTGGGGAACAAGGGCGATGATGCGTTTATATAATATATCCAGATCAGTCATACATCGACGCCATGTGCCAGTGTTTGTGTACATTTAATCCGTCATGAAAACGACATTAATTCCCAAAGAGCTGTTAACAGCCTACGAACGTTGGGAGATGGAATCTTTTGACGACAAAGAAGTATTAGCGGCAGCTATTGCGCCACCACCACCGGTGCCAACTGCTGAAGATATCCTGCGTATAAAAGAACGTGCCTGGCAGGAAGGCTATGAAGCCGGGATGGAACAAGGACATAACGATGGTCAGCAACGTGGATATGATGAAGGCCTATCAAAAGGTTTTAGTGAAGCGCAATTGCAGGCGTGGGAATACGGACACGCAACCGGCCTTGAACAGGGTCTGGATGACGGCCATCAGGAAGGTTATAAAAATGGTCTGGAATCAGGTCAAAAAGAAGGTTATGAGGCAGGCTTTAGTCTGGGAAAAACAGACATTGAAGAACTGACCCTGCGACTACAAGTCATTGCACTATCGTTTAGCAACGAAGTGGAACAATCCAGTAAAGCAATGGCAGCACCCATGCTAGACTTGGCGCTCGACATCAGTATGGCGGTTCTAAAAACAGCATTACAAGTCAAACCTGAACTCGTGATGGAGCTCATTACCAATACCATTGCAACGCTGCCAACGATGCAAATGCCATTGCAACTCTTTGTCAATCCGGAAGATGCGGTACTCATCAAGATGCATATGAAAGAAGACCTATTGCAACATGGCTGGCAAATCATTGAAACATCCGACATCTCGCGAGGAGGATGTCGCGTAGAAACCACGACAAACCAGATTGATGCATCCATCGAGACACGCTGGAAACATATTGCCGAAACACTGCATCGCCAATCTGACTGGTTGGTATAAACATGGATCAACCTACCGTCCATCATGACCGTTGGCAAACCTACCTGCGCAATTGCCAGGAAATAACCAACAGCAGTAACACCTTGCATACAGCAGGACGCATTACACGTGTTGCAGGTCTGGTCATGGAAGCGGTCGGTCTGAAATTACCGGTAGGCAGCCCTTGCACTATTCCCTTGTCTAACGGTACCATCATCGAAGCCGAAGTTGTCGGCTTTCAGAGCGAACGGCTGTTTTTAATGCCGCAAAGCGATGTCGAAGGGATTATACCGGGTACCCCCGTCTACCCTGCCACACCGGTAGCACCACTCCCTCGCACAGAGCCGATGTCGCTGAATGCGCGTCGCGCTGATGAATATAGCCGCTGGCTACCGGTAGGAGAAGAGTTACTGGGGCGCGTTCTAGACAGTACGGGACGACCGCTAGACAATCTTGGTCCATTACAAACCATCCATAATGCACCATTGAACGTGCGTGCAATCAATCCATTAAACCGTGCTCCGATCAAAGACATTCTGGATGTTGGTGTACGCGCGATCAATACACTATTGACCGTTGGTCGCGGACAACGTATGGGACTGTTTTCCGGGTCTGGTGTCGGTAAAAGTGTTCTGCTGGGCATGATGGCGCGTTATACCGCAGCAGACGTCACTGTGGTTGGCTTAATTGGCGAACGTGGACGCGAAGTAAAAGAATTCATCGAACAAATTCTCGGTACAGAAGGTATCGCCCGATCAGTCGTTGTCGCAGCACCTGCCGACACGCCACCCCTCATGCGCTTGCAAGGTGCTGCTTATGCCACAGCGATTGCCGAATATTTCCGGGATCAGGGTAAAAGTGTTTTATTGCTCATGGATTCATTAACCCGCTATGCAATGGCACAACGTGAAATCGCACTCGCCATTGGTGAACCACCTGCAACCAAAGGTTATCCTCCTTCTGTCTTTGCTAAGCTGCCTGTCCTGGTCGAACGCACAGGTAATGGTGATGTAGGTGGCGGCTCGATTACTGCGTTTTATACTGTGTTAACCGAAGGTGATGACCAGCAAGATCCGATAGCCGATGCTGCCCGGGCCATTCTTGACGGACACATTGTCTTAAATAGAACATTGGCCGAAGCCGGCCATTATCCTGCAATTGATATCGAGCAATCAATTAGCCGGGCCATGCATACGATCACCTCTGTTGAACATCAACAACAAGCACGACTTCTCAAGCAGCTTTATTCGCGCTATCAACGAAACCGTGATTTAATAAACGTTGGTGCATATGTGTCCGGCTCCGATCGTGTTTTAGATCATGCAATACGATTGTTGCCGCAAATCGATGCCTTCTTGCAACAGGAAATACAAGAAAAATCCGACGTACAAGAGAGCTTGAGGCAACTTCATACGCTATTCGAGTGATTAGATTGTGACAATAAACCGGATAATCTATTACCATGGCTACAACTTCCGCACTTGAGACCTTAGTTGAATTGGCAACGAAAGAAACCGACGAAGCGACTAAACGTTTGGGCCGGACTGTGCGTATCAGTGAGGAGTCGCAGCAAAAACTGACAATCCTCCTGGAGTATCGTGAAGACTATGCCATCCGCTTTCAGGAAAGCCTGTCGGTGGGATTAACACCGATGAACTACCGTAATTTTCAGTTGTTTATAGAAAAAATAGACACTGCCATTACCGGACAGAAAGAAGTCATCAAACAAGCACAAGAACGTGTGGCAGAAGCGCGAACAGTTTGGCAAGCATGTGAGCGTAAACGTCTGACTTACGATACACTTGTCACAAGGGCAAAACAGGAAAAAATGCAGCGTGAAAACCGCATAGATCAAAAGCAGACAGATGAATATGCATCCAGAATCGCTTTTTATAAAAAATAATCACAATGAACGTACTGAAGTAATCAAGTAGCACATGAAGTATTGATTGGCGTATCACAAGTATCACCGTTTTATTTAACGATTTTACTAGGCTGACGACGCATATGAAGACTCCATTGGCGACTGTGACACTACTTGGCGATACAACGGTGGGGCAACCGTTGTCTCAATATGCCTCTGATATACCCGAAGGCATATTCGCGAAGATGTTCAATGCGCAAATTGGACATGGCATCAATGGTGACTTACCGACCTTAACACCTGCAAAAGGTACCTTTGTTACATCAATATCGGCAAGTGAGATGCCAGCTTTCATCAAACTGGACACGCAAGCATTGGTAACAGACGTCTCTCCAGAAAACACACCTCCAGCCAATCTACATGCCTTGTCAGCAACACCCGAATTACCTATTGAAATAGATCCAGAAGCAATACAGATTTCCAGTATTTCGGCTGATTCACATGCAATGGATTCAGAAACAGCCGACATATCACAAGTACCAAAAGGCATACGCCCCCTGATGGATGAAGTGCAGGCAATGGATACCGGTACACCCGGCAACTTGCAAGCTGAAGTTGCAACAACTGATGTCGATGCAGGACAAAGTAACCAGACAAAAAAAGTACAAAAGGTAGTGCTCCAACATCACCGTGATGCATCTTCTGCAAAAACATCACTTGAACGTACATTGGATCAGCAAATACTTGGTGACCAGCAAGATCAGCATATCCTGGATAAGGATGCGTCTGTACGCACTCAAGAATATGCAGAAAATACCCATAATAGCCTTGATGCTTTAGACAAAGAGGCTATCACAAGTGCACAACACCTTGCACACACCACACAACAATTCGGGATCGATCTCGATGTTGCAGCGCATAATCAGGCGATGAATAATGCTGTGGCAATTGCAGAAGCAATGCGTCCGACGCAACTGCCCGCTAATGAATTTCCCGCCCGGTCTGCATTTGCAACACAGAGCCAGCAAGCATTCAAAGCGTTATCTGCTAATGCAGAACAAGACAAGCAAACAGCTAATGTACTTATTGCAGCCAATAACAAACCATCAACAGTTGCCGGATTGATTGCGTCAAACAAACATACTGCTAATGATACGAATCAAGCGTTTGTCGCTATCTCACAGACACCATCGCTGACAGAAGAAACTGCTGGCGAGTCAATCAAATTGACAGCTTTTGGGTCGACTGTCGAGAAGTCACGCGAAGCCATGACCACAAAATCCGGCATGACAGCTGTATCACTCAAAGATCCTTCTCTGGCATCGACAGCTGCAATACTGGCAATACAACAAAGCAAAGCCGACACCAATACAGGTACATCGCAAGATACAAATTACCTTACGCATAGCGAATCGCATTCTGTCATTGACACATCGGTCAAGAATAATTTCTCGACCATGTTCGGTACATTGCTCTCATCTAGCGGGTCTTTGATTATCAACGGTGTACCACAAGTCATGAACGGATTATATACACAAGGTACAGCGTCACATGTAGCACGCTTAGATACCCAAGTAGGACAATCCGGCTGGAATCAGGCTTTGGGTCAGCACATGGTCATGATGGCAGGTAACTCGCAACAGACAGCAACATTGACATTAAATCCACCGGATCTGGGGCCATTGCAGGTTGTTTTGCAAGTGCATAATTCCCAAGCGGAAGCAACATTTATCACCGCACAACCTGAAGTCAAACAGGCTCTGGAAGATGCTTTTCCAAAATTGCGTGAAATGATGGGACAGGCAGGAATCGAGCTGGGACAAGCCACAGTCAATACCGGCTCGCCACAACAACAAACAGCACAACAACACTTTAGCCATGGGCAAAGTACATCTGTAAATACGTTTGTTATTGATACTAAAGAGACAGCACCAATGTTAGCAGCGTTTCCAACGAACGGTAATGGACGAAGTATCGTCGATATTTTTGCATGATAAAACAATGCCATGATTCACATATTCCAGGCATTTTTTAATCTGACAACACACCGTTATTGACATGGACATACACGATCCTACCGTCTGCGAAAAGAAAGGGAAGTAGATGGCGACACGCCCAAAAGAAACAGAAGCAGCAACTGTGGATGAGGCAAAAAAGCCGAAATCCAAGCTTGTGCTTTTTATCATTATTGGCATCGTTGTACTTGCTGTAGCAATTTTTGCTGCAACCAAACTAATGGGTGGCACATCCAAAGCAAAAGATGCCGAGCATGAGGAAGTCGCAGAAGCGGATGAAGCACCTTCCAAATTACCTGTGTTTCTGACAATCGATCCATTTGTCGTCAACTTACAGCCAGAGGATGGCGACTTTTATTTACAAATCGCATTGACACTACAGCTACCCACACAAAAAACAGCTGACACATTAAAACTTTATATGCCACAAGTAAAAAGTCGTTTGTTAATGTTATTGACCAGCAAAAAAGCATCTGAATTAATCAGTAACGATGGCAAAGAAAAATTGCGTGACGACATCATTGATGAGTTGAGTGAACCATTTACTGGCAACAGAGGATTAATTATTACCGATGTTGCCTACACTTCTTTTGTTATTCAACAGCAGTAACCTATTATGGCTGAGCATTTTCTTTCGCAAGAAGAAGTCGATGCCCTCTTAAAGGGAGTTACAGGCGACGATGAGGAAGAACCGGTATCTAAAGAGGTACCAGGGACAGTGCGTACCTATAATCTTGCAACGCAAGAACGTATCGTACGCGGACGGATGCCGACGCTGGAAATTATTAATGAACGTTTTGCACGACTGTTTCGTATTGGCCTGTTCAACTTCCTGCACCGAACTGCCGAAATCTCTGTCGGCCCTGTCAAAGTGTCCAAATATAGCGAATTTATCCGTAATCTAGCCATGCCCACCAATTTGAATCTGGTGCATATCAAACCGCTACGTGGTATTGGACTCATTGTATTTAGTCCTCAATTGGTATTCATGTTGGTTGATAGTATGTTTGGTGGCGATGGACGTTTCCATACGCGTATTGAAGGTCGTGAATTTACAGCAACCGAACAACGTATCATCATGCGTGTACTGGATATTTTTTTCGAAACATATTCTAAATCGTGGGAGCCAATTTATCCGGTTGGTTTTGAGTACATCCGCTCCGAAATGAATACCCAGTTTGCCAATATTGCGACACCAAACGAAGTGGTTGTATCAACTGCATTCATGATTGAATTAGGTCCGATTAACGGTGAACTGCACGTATGTACACCCTACTCGATGATTGAACCTGTCAGGGACAGATTGACGAGTAGCTTGCAAGGCGAAGCACTTGAGGTAGACAAACGCTGGCTACGGTTGATGAAGCAGCAAATCCAGTCAGCGGAAATCGAATTGGTTGTCAACTTCGGTACTGCGCGCTTAACGTTTACCGACTTATTAAATATGCAACCGGGCGATATTATTCCCCTTATTGCCAGCGACTCTGTTACTGCCGAAGTAGATGGAGTGCCAGTGATGGAATGCAGCTATGGCCAGTTACATGGTCAGTATGCGTTACGCGTGGAAAAACTGATGTCTATTTCACAAAACGAGTCAACAGACGGTCTCCAGGGAGAAATAAATAATGGCTGACGAAAACGATAATGTTGACGAATCTTCAGCGACCACACAAACAGCAGATCCGTGGGGTTCTGCCATGGAAGAACAAGCCAAAGCCGATGATGCACTGCAAAGAGAAATTGCAAGTAATCAGGATCCATTGGGCACGAGCGTAGCAGATAAAACGATATTTAAAGATCTGAGCGCAGTAGATATACAAACCAATACACCGAATGATATCGACTTCATTCTCGATATTCCTGTGCAGTTAACAGTTGAGCTTGGACGCACTAAAATCGCCATTAAAAACCTGCTGCAGTTAGCTCAGGGTTCGGTTGTAGAACTGGATGGTTTAGCTGGTGAACCAATGGATGTACTAGTCAACGGATGTTTGATTGCTCAAGGAGAGGTTGTGGTGGTCAATGACAAATTCGGTATTCGTTTAACCGATATCATCACACCTGCCGAACGTATTCGTAAGATCAACAGATGATACCTTTTAATTGCACCTATTTTTGTTGGTTACCGGCTTACGGCCGGTTATTCACATGTATGCTTGGCATGGCAATCACCGTCAACGGCTTTGCTGACAATAAGTTATCCACACCAGTTGCAACGACGCCTCCCTCGTCAACCAGCAGTGTTTTTACAATGATCTTCGGTCTGTTACTAGTGCTCGGTATTATGGCGTCAATTGCATGGCTGTTAAAACGCTCTGGCCTGGCACATATTTCTGGCAACGGTATTCCATTAAAAGTCATCGGTGGTGTCAGTGTCGGGACCAGAGAACGTGTCATCGTTATTGAAGTGGCCGATCAATGGATTGTAGTGGGTGTGACACCTGGCCGCATCAATACCTTAGCCACCTTGCCGCGTCAGGAGTATGTCACAACAACGGTTACACCTGCAGCCAAGAATTTTTCATCATGGTTAAAACAGACAATAGAAAAGCGCCATGACCGTAGTCAATAGTGTATTTGCTAAAACTGCCCGTTTTTTACGCTACCATAATCGCTTGTTCAGTTTCTTGCCGATGATCATGCTATTACTGTTGCCGATGTCGACATCTGCGCAACAAGGCATCCCTG
>JAATFN010000270.1 GCA_015655165.1 Betaproteobacteria bacterium
CCTGCCCATTGTGCACGTACAAATGAATCCTCTCCTCGTACAAAGTTCATATCACATGACCACAGCAACGTGTCATAAGAGGCCTGATCTGTAAACGGCAGACAATACACCGTGAGACTGCCCTTGGAAATGCTGGTACCATCGCGCACAGCTTGCCCGAAAAAAGCCGTGACCGAGTCGGATGCCACGCCTTCTGGCACAATACAAACAACGGGCTGTGTATTTTCTGCCAAATCATTGAACAAGGTTGACACCGGTGCATGCGGATAACAAAAAAGCGACACATACAGCGCCTTGTCCACAATCGGCACACCCTGCTTTTGTAAAAATGTGTGCGCGGCATTCGGATCAGCATCAAATGCCGCTTTACGTGCCAACGTTGCCTGATCAATTAACAACCCACCTGTTTTCTCGGAAAACCCCGGGAAAAAAAAGTATTTGTTAAGTGGTAACGTAGGATGAACCGATACCATGGCGTGACAACCTTCCACCCATGGTTCGGCACTGAGGTATTCCAGATTTAACCATACAGGCGGCACGGCTTTTTGTGCCATTGCCTGAATATACGCATCGGGTAACGTACAGCCAAATCCTTCAATCACAATCTGGCCAACTTCTTCCGGATCAACCGGGTCCCAATCTTCACGTGGCCATACACGCACCGTAATACCCTGCACTGTTTGTAACGTCACACGTGCATCCACATCCGAACAAATCGCATTAAAACTGACCAGATCATCGACCCACAGTGTCACATCCATTAGATGTTCATGTGCTAGCTGCCTCGACAAACGCCAGCACACGCCAATATCGCCAAAATTGTCGACGACCCTGCAAAAAATATGGACACGCCTTAATACCTCACTCATTGTCGTCCCTGCACAATTGAACCATCCTTATCTGTATTTATAAGCACATTGCCGCTATTACCCGCAGTATTATAGCCACAGCATGATGTGAATCAACCAATCAAGTCTATCTCTGTCGAACAAATGTGACTTGAATTGACATAACAAAGCAATCGTTCATACACTCACAATGCATTACTCAAAATTATAATCAAGGAGACAGCATGCATATCGTTATCACAGGCGGTGCAGGATTTCTGGGTAGCCACCTGGCACATCAATTACTCATACGCGGCAAACTTACCGACAATCATGGACATCAGCAAACAATTACCCGTATTACCTTACTGGATGTGGTACCAGCCCATGGCTTTGATGATCCGAGAATCGAATCGGTGTCAGGCGATATATCCGACAGTACAGTCATTGATCGTGTCATCACAAAAGATACCCAGTCGATATTCCATCTGGCAGCCATTGTCAGTGGCCAGGCTGAAGAAGATTTTGATTTGGGTATGAAGATCAATTTTGATGCAACCCGTTTAATTCTTGATCGCGCGCGTGCTTTGGGCAACAAACCACGTGTCGTTTTTACCAGTTCGGTTGCAGTCTATGGTGGCGACTTGCCAACCAAAGTACCGGACAATATCCAGTTAATGCCCCAAGGCTCTTATGGTGCCCAAAAAGCGATGAGTGAATTGTTGATTAACGACTACTCGCGCAAAGGATATATCGATGGACGTGCTCTGCGCATGCCCACTATCTCTGTACGGCCTGGCGCACCAAATAAGGCCGCATCGAGCTTTGCCAGCGGCATTATCCGGGAGCCGTTAGCAGGTCAGAAAGCCATTTGCCCGGTAAGTCCGGACACACGTATTTGGGTACTTTCCCCACGCAAAGCAATCGAAACACTGATTCATGGACATGAGATCAATGCGAGCGATTTTGGCAAGGAACGCTTTGTCGCAGTCTGCGGTCTATCTGTTACTGTACGCGAGATGGTCGACGCCTTGGCACAAGTCGCAGGTAAGCAGGTATGTGACTTAATCGAATGGAAAGAAGATCCGGGCATCACCCGTCTTGTCAATACATGGCCCGGCAACTTTGAGGCAACACGTGCCAAAGCAATGGGCTTTACCGCTGACGACAATTACGCCAGCATCATCAAAGCGCACATTGAAGATTCAGCAAAACAATAAGCACAAAAACCTGTGTGGCAAGTCCAGAAAAAAGCCGGCCCTATTTCAATCAAGCCGGCTTTTTATATCTGCAACACATGCTAAAAACCGTCTTCATCACCGTTTAAAATCTTGTTGAACGACATCCCGGCAGCTCTGCAAATGGATGTCCTTTGGTACAGCGACTTTTCTCCATTTGTGCAAACCCCTGGTTTATTAAACCATGCTGATCGCGCATATATACAAAACCACCATTCAACATGCATTGTTCGAAGTTACGACGTCGTTCAATATAGTCATCCGGGAACTGTGCTCCGAAGCGACATGTATCACGCATATACTCCCGTGTTTTTTCCAGACTATATCCCAGCTTTGCCCAATATGCCTCCTCAGGCATTGGTGTGGCAGATGCGTCTGCCAATTGTCCAACATGACACCCGGCAATAACTGTACTGACAATAAACAACAGACTTAATTTGATGTGTTTCATTCCACCCCCTGATTATTCAGTGAAAGCAACAGCACACAGTCAAGGCCATCACAAGTATCGTAATAGACATGCTTGCCTGTAAGAAAGATATGCGATACTGATCGTCACTATCCTATAACCGCATATCGTATTTCAATCGCAGGAGTATGCAATTATTTTGTCTCTATCAAACATGGTGATGCATCGACACATGCAAGGCAATCAGAGCAATCAACAGAAAATGCGCTATTTATGTAACACGCTTTGCGCACACATATGCCCATCTCAAGATACACATACAATACACATTTGCTTGCATTGCAGTAACAATATGGTGTGTCAGTGACAAACCCCCAAATAAAGACTGACTGATCCAATACCGCGTTATGACAACACAACACGTTGCAAATTCAGCTACTGCCCCGGGCACAATCGGACGACGGGAATATATTGCAACACGCTTGGTTTTTTTCGTATCGGGTTGCGCAATGGCAATGTGGGCACCATTGATTCCGCTTGTCAAAGAACGTGCAGCACTTGATGAAGCGACATTGGGCCTGTTGTTACTCTGTCTTGGATGCGGTTCCATAGCAGCAATGCCGACAGCCGGTATGTTAAGCGCACGCATTGGTTGTCGTCGTACCGTGTTACTCGCTATCATCCTGATTGGCATCAGTCTGCCGTTTTTGGCGACCGCTTCACAGTTACCATTACTGTTTATCGCGTTACTTGTGTTTGGTGCCGGTGTTGGCGCACTTGATTGCACAATGAATATTCAGGCAGTCATTGTCGAACGCGCCAGCGGTAAAAGCATGATGTCGGGTTTTCATGGGCTGTTTAGTGTTGGTAGTATTGCCGGCGCTGCAAGCGTAACACTCTTACTGGCAATGGGCATCTCACCGCTTAAGACAA
>JAATFN010000024.1 GCA_015655165.1 Betaproteobacteria bacterium
ACCAGTTTCCACGCAAGACCGGATGCTTGTACTGCGCGTAAGGTGTGCTGTAAAACGGGTATGCCATCTAATGGTGCTGCCAGCTTGTTCATGCTGGCGCCTGACGCCCGAAAGCGGGTAGCTTTGCCGGACGCCAGAATGAGAACGACGGGTGTGTTAATCATAGTTCGGAAAAAGGTGGTTCCATAACGCTGCATGATGAATACATGTCTTGTCCAGAAGTCGTACTCATCACACGGCACATCAAATAAAACGTCTACGATTGATCATGACAATTTCTGTTGCTCTTTCTCTTTGCATCAACAACTTACCTGTCTGTGCAAACGCATTGGCAGGGAACTAATGACTTTTGTCAGCCCGTAGTTTCGTCAAGCTGCTGTCGATATCTTTCCATGCCGGTTTGTCCGGTGCATAGGTTGTGCGCAGATAGGTCACTAACTCTACCATTTGTGTATCGCTAAAGCTATCGGCAAAGCCTGGCATATAGCCAAGATCAGAATTGGCGGGCTCGCGGATACCGTGCAGGATGACATTGATCAGATTGTCTGGTGTGTCGCTGTGCACATTGGTGTTGACAGCCAATGACGGACGCACACCGAACAGCGTCGGACCGGTGCCCGCCAGATGACATGCTGCGCAGGCTCCCTGGAACAGTTTCTTGCCGGCCATGCCGGTTGCAACAGTTTGCGCGGTACTGGTTACAGCCACGGTTGGTACTGCAACCGGTGCCGGTTGCGGGATAGGCGCGGATTCGGGTGGCAGATTAAACGAGGCCAGATAATGCGCCATCGCTCGTACGTCATCGCTCGGCAATTGTGCAAGGCCAGCGACAACGGGTGCCATGGGACCCGCCGCGGTACCGTGCCGTGCCGAAAAACCGGTACGTAGGTACGTGAACAATTCCTCTTCATCCCAGGGGATTGGTGCTTTGGACAGAGACGTCAACGCAGGTGCTTCCCAGTCATCAACCGTACCGCCTGTCAGGTAACTGCGCCCGTTTTTTTCTGCGCCAAGCATGTTGCGTGGCGAGTGGCATGCACTACAGTGACCTGCACCTTCGACCAGATAGGCACCGCGATTCCACAGTAGCGAGCGATCAGGTTCCGGCTGGAATACGTCGGGTTTGTGAAATAACATGTTCCAGCCTGATAACAGCGGGCGTATGTTAAACGGAAACGTTAAATCCGATTCGGGGATCTTGCTTTCTATTGCCGGTTGCGCCATCAGGTAGGCATACAGTGCTTGCATGTCGGCATCGGTAATTTTTGCAAATGCCGTGTAAGGAAAGGCCGGATAAAGGTTGCGACCATCACGGTGGATACCTTCCCGCAAAGAGCGTTCAAACGCAGCATAAGACCAATTTCCAATACCGGTGTTCACATCGGGGGTGATGTTCGTGCTGTAGATGGTGCCGAACGGTGTTTGCAGCGGGTGACCACCGGCATTGGGTGTTCCGCCGTTAGGCGCTGTGTGGCAGACAACACAGTCGCCGGCCAATGCGACCAAGCGTCCGCGTTCGATGGTTGCTGCCGAATACAAATTCGGGTCGGGGGGGGCGACCGGTGCGATGGCCGAGCGCCAGGGCAGTGCCAGTGTCAGCGTTGTACCCAGTACGGCAACTGCGCTACCTAACCAGCCATATTTTTTAAAACGTCGCCAACCTTGTGGTTGGGGATTGTTTTGTGCTAACGCCAGTTGGACTTGCTCACCGGAGAAAGGCACACTACGCAGACGTACGCCGGTGGCGTCATAAATCGCATTGGCTACAGCGGCTGCGGCAGGTAGTGCAAATGCACCACCTGCTTTGAGTTGCACTGGCTGTTGCGTGCGTTCTACTGCAGGCGTGCCGATGACCTTGACTGCTGTGAGTGCGTTTGTTGCCGATGCTGTGAAGGGCACGAGCTGATTGTCCTTTGCCCACGTATCAAAACGGCTGTCCGATGTCATGACTTGCGACATTGCCAGCCGGGCTTGCGCATCGAGCAAAGGTTGGCTTGTGCTGTTGGCGATCCGGTCAAGACCGGAGTGCGTGTTGTCAGACAGATCGTGTCCGGCGACGACGCGCTTGACGCTCAGCTCTCCCGAACTGGTGTCGTATTCGACATCCGCTACCCAGGCCGCCCAGCTACGCGTGGTATCAGGCTGTTCATGATCGCATGTTGTGGCATAGGCAAAACCGCGTCCTCGCAGCAACGTGGCATCGCGCTGGTTGTGTTTGCCATTATCTGTCTGCCAACCCGCGACTTCTGACACCGAACGGATTAACTGTGCACCACGCGCATCTTGCAAGTGTGCCAGGCGGTATTGCACCGGATCTGCATTTGCCTGTATTGCGAGTTCGTCAATCAAGGATTCGTGTGCGAAAGCCATTGCAGGCAGCGCGATATTGTCGCTACTGCCGGTACTGCCAATATCGACCTGCATCCAGTCATATGGTGGTGCCAGCAAGGCTGATGGTGTCGAACCGGTATCGGTAATGGCACTGGCAGTTTCCGTTAACAGCAGCGCATAAGGCGGCAGTCGTGTCGTGCAATCGATGGTGGCACGATAGTCATACAGTGCGCCGTTGCTATTTGTGTCGGCAGACAATTGTAGTTGTGTGATGGATGGTGGCAGAGCCGCATGTTCGATCACCAGTGAAACAGGTGCATGGCATTCGTTGGCGAGTAATGCAGCAGCACAAGCGGCATTGCACCCACTCCAGGCTTCTTGTTCCGAAGTGGCGCTCAACTGGCAGTGTATTGTGATCTGGCTGGGCAAAAGGTGCAGCAATGCGGCGACTTCGATTGCAATGGCACGTGGGTTGCCATAGGGCAGGTCAATGTGCAGACCATCTTGTGTTGGTGTGGCCAATGCCACGATGCTTGCAGATGGTTCGGCCGATGTTGTTTGCCATTGAAAGGTGGCGGTCAGTTGTTGTTGATCATCTGGATCAGGATGACCGATACCGCGCTGCAGCAGCGTTTTACGCTGATGTTGGCGCGGTAGATGATGATTGTTGGCAACCTTGCTCCAGACAATGCGCATGCCGCGCGAGGCTGTCAATGCTGCAGCGTCGCTTGTGGCGATGACGGCAACAAAATGTTTACGTACGACGACGTGTTGCACACCGTCATGGCGCAGCGCGGCATGGCGATCGATGCGTTGCAAGCGTGCGCCTGTATAGCGTATACCATCCCAGCTAATCGAGGGGGGGAGTGCCAGACGCGCGTGTAGTCGTTGTTGGTGTTCGGTTGTCGGGTATGGTTTGCGTGTTAAAACCATCAGGTGGCACTCTCACGAACCAATTCGACCGCACGCAATGCGGCGCGCATGATTTCGATATGTGTGCCGCAGCGGCAAAGATTGAAATCCAGTTCGCAGCGGATTTCCTGCTCGCTCGGATTGGGCGATCGCAGCAGCAGGGCCTTGATGGTCATGATCATGCCGTTCATGCAATAACCGCATTGTGCTGCTTGTTCCTCGATGAATGCCTGTTGCACGGGGTCCAGGCACCCCGCTTGTTCCAGTCCCTCTAGCGTAGTGATCGCGCGATCGTTCATGCCTGCTATCGGGATCACGCAAGCGCGTGCGGCGACACCGTCAACCAGTACAGTACAGGCACCACACTCACCGAGACCACAACCGAATTTGGGTCCGTTAAGACACAAGTCGTTGCGTAGTACGTTCAGTAGTGGTGTGTCAGGTTGCATGTCCAGAGTCATACTCTGGCCATTGACCTTGACCTTTATAGGGCCGTGGATATGCATGGTGTTTGGTGCCGACGCGACAAGTTCACTCAGTCTTAAGCATGCTTCATGCCACCTTGGCACCTGACTTGACGAGCGGATCAACGAGCGGTTCGTTGAATACGTCATACCCAAAACACCAGTCCGGGTTTTCATTGGTGCGCAGCCAGGTATTGTTGTGTGATACCAGTTGCACTTTGCCTGCACGTTCGGTACGGTTGGCTTCGTATAAAGCAAAGGTTGTGGCGAAATCGGTAGGGCCGACTTCTTTAAAGCAACGCGTTAACATGGCAGCATCTTCGATGGCCATGGCAGCACCTTGCGCCATGTGTGGTTTCATCGGATGGCAGGCGTCACCGAGCAATACCAGACGGCCACGGCTCCAAAGTGGCAGCGGGTCACGCTCAAGCAATGGCCACTTGGTGACTTCAGTGCTGGCATTGATTAATGATTGTACGCCTGTGTGCCAGCCATCAAATGCGGCGAGCATTTCGTCCCGGCTACTTGGCAGAAAGCTCTTGCTCAAATCCCAGCTCTCTTCTGGCACGCCGGTGACGTAATAGATTTCATCTTTTTTGCTGGTGACAAAATACACGATCATGTGACGGTCATCCGACCACCATTTGGTGCACAGGTCATGTGTGAAACCCTTGACATCGGCAATCGGGAATACGGCACGATGACCGACGTAACCGGAGAATTTGGGTAACTCGGGACCGAGCAAATAATCGCGGACCTTCGAATTGACACCGTCGGCACCGATTACGATGTCGGCTTGTGCCGTGCTGCCATCGGTAAAGTAGAGATGGACGACATCACCTTTGTCTTCGATTGTATCGAGGCTTTTACCAAACGATATGATGTCGTCTGGAATGGCCTTCATCATCAATGCGTGGAAGTCGCCGCGATGTACAGTCAGATAACTTGAACCATAGTGCGATAGTGCATAGTCACCCAGTGGAATCTGCGCAATGATTTCACCAGTCTTCCAGTCGCGGCTGTACCAGAAATCCGGATGTGAACCATTCAAGTTGAGCTCATCCTCGATACCGATGGCGCGCATCACCTTCATGACATTCGGGCCGACATGGATGCCGGCCCCCAGCCGCGAAAATGCCGGGGCACGTTCATAGAGATGAACATTAAAGCCTGCCTGATGCAACAAAGCTGCTGCGGCAGCGCCGCCTAGTCCCGCGCCGATGACGGCAATTCGCGGTTTCTTCTGCATGATTTTCTCCTGATGTTGAGTGACTGGATTTGACTTGATCATAAATGTTGAAAATAAGTGTATACACTATAAAATTTTAAGTAAAGAGTAATTGACCTGAAAATTTTCAAATAATTTTTTGGCAATCTATTTAATTGTTTTACTCACTTTTTTGGGGATCAAATGCACTTTTATGGATATTTTTCTTCATTTTTTGGTGCAAAAAAACTGCTGATAAAAGATGATTGAAAAGGTTAAATATAGTGTGTACATTACATATTTGGTATGAATTATGAAGACTTAATAGATTCAGGAGAAAAGAATGCAACAACGCCTTTACCGGATTGGACAGATTGTCCCAAGCTCCAATACAACAATGGAAACGGAAATCCCTGCCATGCTGACGGCCCGGCAGGCGATCCGCCCTGAGCGCTTCACATTTCACTCAAGCCGCATGCGCATGAAAAAAGTCGTCAAGGAAGAATTGGCTGCGATGGATGGCGAGTCGGACCGTTGTGCTGTTGAACTGAGTGATGCCCGTGTGGATGTGCTGGGTTATGCATGTCTGGTCGCCATCATGGCGATGGGACATGGCTACCATCGCCAGTCCGAGCAGCGTCTGACTGCGCATACTGCCGCGAACGGTGCAAATGCACCGGTGTTGACCAGTGCAGGGGCATTGATTGATGCATTGCATGTCATCGGTGCTAAAAAAATCGTGGTTGTGGCACCGTATATGAAACCGTTAACAGAACTGGTGGTGGATTACATTCGCCATGAAGGTTTTGAGGTGCTTGATTACCGCGCGCTTGAGATTCCCGACAATCTGGATGTGGGGCGCCACGATCCTGCACTGTTGCCTGCTATTGTGGCGCAGATGGATACTAGTGATGTCGATGCGATTGTATTGTCGGCCTGTGTGCAGATGCCGTCATTACCGGTTATTGCACAAGTCGAGGCGATCACAGGTAAACCTGTCATTACTGCCGCTGTTGCGACAACCTACGCGATATTGAAGCGTCTTGAACTTGACCGCATTGTGCCGGGTGCCGGCGCATTGTTGTCCGGTGCGTATTGAGGTGCGGGATATGAATAGCACATTTCTTTATGGCGCCAACGTCAAGGCCAATGGTATTCGTCAGCATTATCTGCGCTATGGTGGTGTTGATGGTGAGCGTGCCGGGCGCGATGCTGTCATCATTGTTCCGGGGATCACGAGTCCTGCCGTTACCTGGGGGTTTGTCGGCGAGCGTTTTGGTCGCCACTTCGATACGTATGTACTGGATATACGTGGACGTGGTTTGTCATCGGCTTCGGATCAGCTCGATTACAGTCTTGATGCACAAGCCGCTGATGTGATCGCATTTGCCATCGAGCTCGGGTTGGAGCGTTACGCCATTGCAGGGCACTCCATGGGCGGACGTATCGGAATACGCGCTGCTGCTTGCCAGCCACGCAATCTGACCAAACTGGTCATGATTGATCCGCCGGTGTCAGGACCGGGGCGTCGCCCGTATCCTGCCAAATTGGCATGGTATGTCGACTCGATGAAGTTGGCCCGTGCAGGTTGCACCTTTGAGCAGATGCGCGAATTTTGTCCGACGTGGACTGATGCACAGTTGTATTTGCGTGCCGAATGGTTACACACCTGTGACGAGCGTGCGGTGATTGAGAGTTTCGACAGTTTTCATACGGATGATATCCATCGTGATCTGCCGGCACTGAAATTGCCTGTGATGTTAATGCAGGCCGCACGTGGCGATGTGCTGTTGCCATCAGACATCGATGAGCTACGTGCATGCATGCCGCACTTGGTGGTCAGTCGTGTGAGCAACGCCGGGCATATGATCCCGTGGGATAACGAAGAAGGTTTTTACGCCGCATTCGGCGATTTCCTTGGAGCGCCGCTACGGTAATGTTTGCATTGGTACGGGAATCATTTTTGGGAAAAGGAGATTGTAATGGCAGTCAGTGACTATGATTTAATTGCAGCCTGGAAGCAGGTGTTGACATTGTCGAAACTGGAACCGGGTCAGATTGTGACGGTGTTGACCAGCAGCACAACACATCCTCAAACTTTGTCGACGGCATTAACAGCGGTGACGATGATGGGGGCAATGGTTAACCGTCTTGATCTACCGCCGGTCAATGCAGAAAAAGCCATTAGCCGGGATTCTCTGGCCTATCTTGGTACGACGCCCTTGACTGGCAACCGTGCTGCGATTGCCGCCTTGAAAGAAAGCGATCTGGTACTCGACTTGATGACGTTGCTTTTTTCGCCAGAGCAGCACGAGATTTTATCGACCGGCACGAAAATTTTACTGGCGGTAGAGCCACCCGAAGTACTGGTGCGCATGGTGCCAAGTGCTGACGATCGTACCCGTGTATCACAAGCCGCAAAACGGTTGGAGCGTGCCAAGCTCATGCATATTATGTCGGACGCCGGCACAGATCTGCGCTGTCATTTGGGCGAGTATCCTGTCATCCGTGAATATGGGTTTGTCGATGAGCCAGGACGTTGGGATCACTGGCCAAGCGGCTTTGTATTGACCTGGCCTGACGAGCGTAAAACCCAGGGCACGTTGGTCATCGACCGCGGTGATATTTTGTTGCCGATGAAGTCCTATGCGCAGGAGCCGATCTATGTCACGGTCGATCAAGGATTTGTGACCAACATTGAAGGTGGTGTGGATGCGGAATTACTCAGCGAATACATGGCTTCGTTCAATGATCCGCAAGCCTATGCCATGTCGCACATCGGTTGGGGATTGCAACCGCGCGCGCACTGGTCTACGCTGGCAATGTACGACCGCGAAGCAACCATCGGTATGGATGCACGCGCCTACGAAGGCAATTTCCTGTTTTCGTTTGGACCTAACAACGAAGCTGGCGGTAGCCGAACTACAGCCTGTCATATTGATATTCCGCTGCGTCATTGTACTGTCAGTCTCGATGGTGAAGCAGTGGTCAAAGACGGTAAGGTGCTCGATGGTTTCAAATACACGGCGTAACGCACAATCGATGTGTACAGGGAGAATGTCATGCACAAGGAAGTAGGAACATATCAGCGTCAGGGTTTTGGTCAGACGCTGGAAATAAAGCCGCCATTTGGTTTGTTGATTGTCGACTTCGTCAATAGCTTTGCCGACCCTGCCATTTTTGGCGGAGGTAATATCGGTCCTGCCATTGCGCGAACGGTGGCGCTGCTTGCCTACGCGCGCGAGCATGAATGGCCGGTCGCACATAGTCGTATCGTATTTGCTGATGATGATGGTGACTGCAATATTTTTGGTATGAAAGTGCCCGGTATGGTCACCTTGAAAGAAAACATGCATGAAAGTGCCATCGTGTCGGAATTAAGACCGGTGCATGGTGAACTTGTGGTGCGCAAGACCGTACCTTCGGCATTTTTTGGGACATCACTTGCGCCATGGTTAACACAGCATGGTGTACAGACCTTGCTCGTTGCCGGCGCCGTCACGAGTGGTTGTGTGCGTGCCAGTGTGGTCGATGCCATGTCGTGGGGGTTTCGCCCACTGGTTGTGTCCGACTGTGTCGGAGACCGTGCTATGGGGCCGCATGATGCCAACCTTTTTGACATGGCGCAGAAATATGCAGCCGTCATGCCATTGGAAGATGCGTTGCAGGCAATAGGACACTATTGATTCCGGATGGTGTGTCATGTAGCAGGCAAGGATACAATCGTGCAAATGGAAAATGCTTATTACACACCGAAGGATACGCGGCGGCTTTTGCTGGACTGCAGTGACGTACTGATGGTTACGCGTGCACCTCAGCCGGGTGCCAAACCTTCTCCGGGACAGCCGGGTGCGGCGTCGTCTTATATCCCTTCTTTGCCGGACGTGTTTGTCGCTTTGCTGGCGGACGGTAGCGTGCTTGCGTTTAACGGACACGTTGATCTTGGCACCGGTATTAAAACATCGCTTGCACAGATTGTTGCCGAAGAATTGTGCGTGGCCTTGGCGCGTGTGACGATGGTGCTGGGACACACTGAAGAAGCACCAAATCAAGGGCCGACGATTGCCAGTGCCACCATTCAGATTTCTGCCATACCGTTGCGCAAAGCAGCGGCCCAGGCACGTGAACATTTGCTGGGATTGGCAGCTGTGCAGTTGGCAGTCAGCGTGGCCGAACTTGATATCGATGATGGACGCATATTTGTGCGTGCCGATGCACAACGCAGTGTGAGCTATTTTTCTCTCTTGCTTGGTCAGCGCATCATGTTGACACTTGATGCTGGTGATGTACCGTTAAAACCGGTGTCGCAATACAGCATTGTCGGTCGCAGTTCGCAACGCGTCGATATTCCTGCAAAAGTGCGTGGTGAAGCTGTGTATGTGCATGATGTACGTGTACCGGGTATGTTGCACGGGCGCGTAGTGCGTCCGCCTCATCCTGGTCGTGATGGCGGGTCTTTCGTTGGGACGAGTTTGATATCGGTCGATCATGCATCTATCGCCCATATTCCTGGTGTCGTAGCGGTGGTGGTAGAGGGGGACTTCGTTGGTGTCGTCGCCGAACGCGAGGAACAGGC
>JAATFN010000387.1 GCA_015655165.1 Betaproteobacteria bacterium
CGTCACACCATGCAACTGATCTGGTTTAGAACCGATTTACGCGTTAACGACAATACAGCGCTGCTTGCTGCTGCAGAAAACGGCTTAGTAGTTGGGCTATATATTTTCACACCGGAGCAATGGCAACTGCATGATGATGCCCATGTCAAAATAGAGTTTATCCGGCGTCACATTCAAACTCTGTCACAGTCCTTGGCAGCATTACATATTCCGCTACTCATTCGTACAACTGGCTTATGGAAAGATGTACCGGATCTTGTCCGCAATCTTTGCCTGGAACACCATGTTGCCGACGTCCATGTCAATGAGGAATACGGTATCCATGAGCGTAGTCGTGATACACAAGTCAGGTTATCTCTGCAACCGGAGAACATCGGCTTTCATGCTTATCAGGACAAACTAATCTTCCCACCTGGCAGCATCCTGAATCAGTCCGGCAAGTACTTTCAAGTATTTAGCCAGTTCAAAAAACACTGTTATCAGCATCTATACGAAAAAATGCCGGTGCCAGATATCGCACCTCCCGCACAACACCACCTGCCATGCAAGGCTGACCCGGTACCGGAAACCATTGACGGTGTTATTGTTGATCCCTTAGTCATTGACCAATGGGATATCGGCGAGGACCATGCCAAGCAGCATCTGGACACTTTCATACAGCATCGCATACACGGTTATCAGGAAACCAGGGATTTCCCGGCATGGGATACGACCAGCCGCTTATCGGTCTATCTAACATCCGGCATTGTCTCAATCCGGCAATGTCTGTACGCTGCAATCGTTGCCAACGAAGGCCAAATAGCTGAGGGTGATAGTGGTATTGCAACATGGATCGCCGAGCTATTCTGGCGTGACTTTTATCATCATATCCTGGTCGGCTATCCACATGTGTCGCGTCATCAGCCATTTAAATTGGCCACCAACAAGATTGTCTGGCGCGATGCACCTGATGACTTATATGCATGGCAAACGGGGCAGACAGGGTTCCCCATCATTGATGCGGCGATGCGCCAACTCAACCGGACTGGCTGGATGCATAACCGGCTACGCATGGTTGTCGCCATGTTTTTGAGCAAAAATTTATTGATCGACTGGCGCCATGGCGAACGATGGTTTATGCAGCATTTGATTGATGGCGAACTCGCAGCCAATAATGGCGGCTGGCAATGGAGTGCATCCACAGGAACGGATGCCGTACCTTATTTTCGACTATTCAATCCGGTTAGCCAATCAAAAAAGTTTGATCCCGAAGGAATGTTTATCCGTCAATGGGTACTGGAACTGGCCGGGGTTGAAAATAAATATATTCATGACACGCATAATACTAAAGACAATCGTTATGCAACGCTCAATTACCCGCAACCGATTGTCGATTTATCCTCAAGTCGTCAACGTGCTCTGGATGTCTTTGGTGCCGTGTAGGCGATCATTTTAGTCCACGGCATTGCGGTTTTGCATCCATGATCGTATAGGGAGGACCATATAAACCGCAATAGATTTTATTGAGATGCTTGGCCGGTTTAAAAATAGAATCAATATCGTCAACAGCATAGCCCATCATGTTTCTGATCGACTCGGAAAATTCGAGATGGGTCATTTTATTGGCATAGACAGACCTGCGTGCCAGCAATAATTTTTTAACACCGGCATTCTTCGTGATCACAAGGAATGGCACCGCATATTCGGCACGACGGATTTCTTTACCGGTATTGCAATCAGGTATCGCGCCTTTCAGATTCTGCCCATGGTCGGATGTATAAAAAACGACTGTATCTTCATCAATGGTATTGATCAATTTTTCCAGATAATCTTTTGTATTCAATACGAGCGATTTTTTATAGTTATATATTTTTCTGCCCGATGCAGCATTAGGAGGCAATGTATTTGAATAAGGAAAATGTGTTCCAACCTTATTGATCATGACAAATATTTTCTTACGCTCCAGCAAGCTAGGAATCGTCTCGACAGAAGCCAGATCTCTTTTATAGAGTTCATCTTCCCCAGCAACCTGATATTGGATATCGCGGATCTCGAATTCATCAAAATAATTTTTTGTAAAAGGATCATCCAGTACATTGTCGTTATCGACCAATGCTGTTTTATAGTCTGCTTTGAGTGCCAGAGAAAAAAGGCTCTCGATACCTTTGACAATCACCTCACCAGTTCCATTTCTAACCCAGCCAGCTTTACGGATCACAAAATTTGACGTCGCAGTACAATTGGCAGCGCTAAATGCACTACCGTAATCAATCACACCGGGCAAGGTATGTGCACCGGTTACCAACAACTCCTCATAACTGACGGAATTATCGATAACAACAATGATCTTTTCTGCAACCGGTTCTGTCACCTTTTTGACTTCGAATGGATCGGCTGTCTGCATTTGTTTGAAAAAACGATTCAACTGCAAGCTGACTGTACCAAAGCCGTAAGAGAATCCTTTGGGATATCCCGCCAAAGCCATTTCGCCTTTATACATGAATATACCCACATACAACATGAACATCACTACGAATGGCCACAAGAACAAATGGAATTTTCTTGTTACGCGCTGGTCTTTTATTGCTTTTCTGATGAGCGGAATAAACAGTAATGCTGTCACGATCACCTGGACAATAATGCTGACAACATATTCGGAAATAATATCTTTCACATGCCACATCGCACCGTTTAACAAGGCAATATTGATGATCTCTGCCTGACGACCAATGACATCTTGAAATGACAAATCTGCAACCATCAAGCCCCAAATAATCACCATGAATAAAAATCCAATGGTGACATCAATACGCGTACTGATATAAATCAGGTAGATAGCCAGCACATACTGCAGAAGAAATAGTAACGGCAATAGATGGTTTGCAGAAAAAATACCTGTGAATCCATGCGTCAACATATTCCCGCCACCAATCGCGATGAAGTGGTCTTGTGCATGGAAACTATCTAAAGCGAATATGGCGATTGCAATGTATATAAACCATAAGCAATCGACAAAATTTCTCTTGTTGAGAATACGCATGGTTGTCGCACATCTCTTCTGTGTTTGTAGACTTTCCAGACGGCAATAATCACCGCATTTTCATTACATAATCAAAGAAACAGTCTACCGATATATCGTATGAACATACGGAGAAACACAGCAATAAATACGATCTTCCTATCTGCAAAGCACATGACAACGATATTTTTTTATTACAAAAATTTCTTTCGATTAAAGTTTCTTTTCATCATGATCAGACATGTTGATGCGACATAAAAAAAGAGAGAAGACAGGCTTCTCTCTTTCGAACTGCAGTATTGTCTATGCTTAACGTTGTGGCCGTTTTGCACCATTGACACCAACATAGACCGCATATAACGATCTTGTCGCAGTAATGAACAAACGGTTATTTCTAGGGCCACCAAATACCAGATTCGAGACGACTTCCGGAATGAGAATCTTGCCCAGCAATGTCCCGTCCGGCGCAAAGCAATGTACGCCATCACCGGCACTTGTCCAGACGTTACCATGTTCATCCAGTCTGAAACCATCCGACATCCCATGATCGATCGTGGCAAATACTTTCCC
>JAATFN010000249.1 GCA_015655165.1 Betaproteobacteria bacterium
CTCGATTATCGCGGCGAACATGTCCGTCTTTCTGTCGACTTCGCGCATAAATATCAGGACAGCGGTGCAGGGAGCAATTATCTGCTTGTTCGCAATGTCGCCTCCGTTCCCAAGGCTCCGGACACCGGGAAAAGCCTGTTTCCCGCTTGGGCTACAAGTGCTCCCAAAACGACCATCGGGATGATCCGGGGGGAGGTTGACCTCGCCCGTGACGTTACGGCTTATGCTTCGATTGGTGCTCAAAAATTTAGAAATCACGCCCGGGGTGTAGGGGTCATAAGGCTGCTGGACACCACCGGACGATACGATTTAATTCCGTGGACAGACTATAAGACGACCGATGTCATAGCGATGCAAGGGGGTATAAGAGCCAAAGCGACGACCGGCCAAGTCGATCACGATCTCAACTTGAATCTGTCCCGGAGCAACTACAAGCGTAACTCTAATATGTCCAACCAAGGATCGGCCATCGACCTCGGTTCAATCTATGAGCCTGTTTACGGTACAGAGCCGGCAAGGACAGCTTATGGCCCGCTTCACAGAGTGAGTGATACGACAACATCGAGCATCGCAATTGCCGATACACTGTCGTTTCTCGATCAACGCATCCAGTTCACTGCAGGTATTCGCTACCAGAAGGTCGATTCTACAAGTTGGGCTGTAGCGACAGGTATTTTCGTTTCGGATTATAAGAGCGAGGCGTGGTCCCCTGCCTTCGGGTTAATTGTGAAGCCGTGGCAAAACGTGTCTCTCTATGCCAACTATATCGAGGGTCTGGAGGCAGGAACGACGGTCGGCGGCATTTACGCAAACTCTGGGGAAGTGTTCGCACCTTATATCAGTCAGCAGTACGAGGCCGGGATCAAGGTCGATTGGGGCGTGGTCACAACGACCTTGGCTGCGTTCCAGATCGCCCGCCCGAACACGATCGCTATTGATTCCACATCCGGCGGACTTCCGACACTGGCCCTCGATGGTGAACAGAGGAACCGCGGCATCGAACTCAGTGCCTATGGCGAACTGGCCAAAGGCATCCGCTTACTCGGCGGGATAACCTACATCGATGCTCTCCAAACACAAACGGCTAACGGCTTGTATAACGGAGAAAGAGCAATGGGAGTGCCCAAATTCCGTACGGTAATCGGCGGTGAATGGGATACCCCGTTCATCAGCGGTCTGACGATGACGGGTCGGCTTGCCCATACGACCGATCAGGTTGTGAACAATAGTACGCCGCACATGAAAATCCCGTCCTGGACTCAGATCGATGTCGGGGCGCGTCACACTTTTGCATCACCTTGGAATGCGAAGCCCATCACTATTCGTTTCGATGTCGATAACCTGTTTGACAAAAGCTACTGGGTGACTGCTGCCGATGGCTATTTGTATGCTGGCGAGCCACGGACTTTTCGCTTCTCGGTGACAGCCAATTTCTGAGCCAATGTCAGGATCATGGCACTGACCTTAGCCGGTTGTACGTGCCTTTACCTCGCCAGCCTCAATCAAAAGTGGCTGGCGCAGATTTCGTCGGGAAAGCCCTCCCTGCCTATCACTTGTTCCCCGTTTATGATGTAGAGCCGATTTTACTGTCCTACTGCTGTCCGGTTAAAAAATAGTGTTTCTATTTTGTATTGCGCATGCATTATTTGTTAACGAAGCCTATCGGCAGACTAACGTTGTGAAACGGTGATGTCCGTGTTGTTATTGAAGTAAGTGCGTGCCATTACAAAGTGACGTGCAAAATAGGTGTTGCGCATGTTGCTAATACGAATTGCGCTACCGGTACTGGGTGCATGGATAAACTGTCCATCGCCAACGTAGATGCCGACATGGGATATGGGACGTTGGGATGTATTGAAAAAAACGAGATCGCCAGGTCGCAATGCCGATTGGCTAATCGTTTTTCCCTGAGTGGCCATGTCAGTCGCATTGCCGCTCAAGGTGATTCCGGCTTTCTGATAAACATGTGCAACAAACCCGCTACAATCAAAACCTGACTGTGGTGTTTTACCACCATAACGGTAAGGTGTTCCAATTAACTGTTTCGCATAATTGACCACTTTCTGATCGGCATTCTTGTCAGCCGAGGAAGACGTATGAGGCAACGATGTCGCACATCCGAACAAACAGCATGTGATACAGAAAACCGTATAAATCTTAACCGTATTTAGCATGATGTATCGCACTCCCTACAGGGGTGATAAACTCAATGTCCCAGTTGTGTTAATACATCCGACAACATCGAGATCATTTGATCAATTTCCTCTTTTGTGACATTCAATGCCGGCATAAAGCGTAACAGATGTGGTCTTGGAGAATTCAACAGCAGCCCTACAGGTTCCATCTTACGCGCTGTTTCGACAATTTGGGGGCCGATATCCTTGCCCATATCCAGCGCACGCAACAAGCCTTCACCACGCTCGCCTTTAAAACCATGTTTGTCGGAAAGCTTGATCAGCTCGGCACTTAAATAAGCAGCGGTCTTTTTGACATTGTTTAAGAAGTCTTGTTCCAGTAATGTTTTCAGGACAGTGACACCAACGGCTGTCATTAACGGATTGCCGTTAAAGGTACCGCCTTGCTCACCTGCTTCAAACACAGAGACTTCCTCGCGTGCCAGTAATGCTGCCAATGGTACACCGCCACCAATACCTTTCGCCAGTGTCATGATGTCCGGTTCAATACCGGAGAGTTGGTAAGCGAACAGCTCGCCTGTGCGTCCCATACCGGTCTGGACTTCATCGACAATCAATAACACATTGTGTTTTTTGGTCAATGCGCGCAGGGCTTGCATAAATTCACGTGAGGCAGGAATGACACCGCCTTCGCCTTGTACCGGCTCGAGCATGACAGCAACAGTATGTTTGCCGATCAATGCCTCGACACTTGCCAGATCGTTCAGGTCCGCTTTTTTAAAGCCGTTGGTTTGTGGCGCATACATGGTGTCCCAGCCATCTTTGCCACTGGCAGACATGGTGGTGATCGTACGACCGTGAAAACTATGATCGAAGGTGATGATTTCAAAGCGGGCATCACCATTGTCGGCGGGATATTTTTTACCCCATTTACGGGCCAGCTTGATGGCACCTTCGTTGGCTTCGGCGCCACTATTGGCAAAAAACACCCGGTCAAACACGGAGTGTTTTGTCAGTAAGGTTGCCAGTTCGATAGCAGGCGCATTGTAGAACGCCGGTGACGGATTCAGGAGTGTATTTGCCTGCACTGACAGTGTATCGGCGATGCACTTTGGAGAGTGCCCCAAGGTATTGACAGCCCAACCTTGCAGATAGTCGAGATAGCGTTTGCCGGTGTGATCGGTTAACCACATGCCATGACCTTCTATAAAAATCAGATCAGGACGATTTGTAACGTACATCAGATTGTTGACGTCGGACTGGTTAAATTCCATAAATTACTCCTGCAAAGCGGTGATGGTATAGCAAAAAACGACAATAAAAAAGCCACAGGCTTAACCTGTGGCTGTGTGACTGTTGAATCTACACGTGCAGGCAAGCCCGATTAGAGCGGATTGCGTCGAAGAAAATGTCTGCGTGTATTCATGGGGCAATAGTAGGACGTTTTAGGTTGTCCGTCAAAACATTTACCCTGTCTGCCGCCGATATTTTTCCAGTGATGTGCCATTATGGTTTGGACAGATCGGCTTCGGAAGTAAATGCATCGGCATAAAACTCTTCTTTGGGCAGCTTGCACAGTGCGACAAAGTCGCGTTGTGCGGATTCAACAACAATCGGTGCACCACAGGCATACACCTGATAACCGGACAGGTCTGGCAGGTCATCGATGACTGCCTGATGCACAAAGCCTGTACGACCGGTCCAGTTGTCTTCTGCAGCAACATTTGACACTACAGGGACATAGGTAAAGTTCGGTCGTGTTTGTGACCACGTTTCGCACAGCGCGCCCATATAGATATCTTGTGGACGGCGCCCACCCCAGTACAAGTGCACTTCACGTTTGCTGCCGCTATGTATGAGTTGTTCCACAATGGCTTTGATCGGCGCAAAACCTGTGCCGGACGCCAGAAGAACAATTGGCTTGTCGGAGTCTTCACGTAAAAAGAATGTGCCCATCGGGCCTTCGAAGCGCAAAATATCACGCTCTTTTAATGTGTTGAATACAGAGTCGGTGAAAAAGCCGCCAGGCAAGTGACGAATATGCAAGGTCAACAGGTCGTCATTGTGTGGTGCATTGGCCATACTGTAGCTGCGGCGTTTGCCGTCACGCAGCATGAATTCGACATACTGGCCTGCTTTGTATTGCAAACGGTCCGAACCGGGTTGCTGCAGTGACATGATGATGACGTCGTCGGCAACCTTGTCCAGTTTTGCAATACGTACTGGTACCTTTTTGATCGGGAATTCACCGATGCCTGCGACTTCGCGTGCCTCGATGGTCACGTCTGTTTGCGGTCTAGCACAACAAAAAAGGGAGGCGCCAGCGGCTTCTTCGGCAGCAGACAGGGCACGTTCCTGATGTGCGCCATGGATCACGGTACCGGCAATGATTTTACCTTTGCAGGAACTGCAGGCACCGTTTTTGCAACCGTATGGCAGGCCGACATTAGCTCGGATGGCTGCGCTTAAAATAGATTCATCTGCTGCGCAGATAAATTGATGTCCGCTTGGCTGCACTGTCACTTGGAAAGTCATACAATCTCGTCATGGTTAGTATAAATAAAAAAATCGGTCGTCCGCGGTTGGTGATTCTGGGTTGCGGCGACGTTGGAATGCACGTGCTCCCCCTGGTGCGCGATCGTTTCCGTGTTTTTGCGGTCACATCAAGTCCGGCGCGTTGCGCGCAATTGCGTGACGCCGGTGCGATTCCCATTGTTGCCGATCTTGATCACGTTACCGCCAATCTGGCACGCATCGGGCGTCTGGCACAGGTTGTCATTCATCTGGTACCACCGCAAACTGTTGGGGAACAAGATCATCGTACCCGTCGATTAGCCGCTATTTTACCCGAGCATGCCACTGTCGTTTACATTAGTACGACAGGTGTTTACGCAGATTGTGGCGGGGCATACCTAAATGAGACACATCCGGTCAATCCTGCCAGTTCCCGTGCCAAGCGACGTGTTGATGCGGAGCAAGTATTGCGTGCCTGGGCCAAACGTCGGCAAGGTCGGCTCGCAATTTTACGTGTTCCAGGCATTTATGGCAAAAACCGTTTACCGATTAGGCGCCTGGAAGCGCGAACACCAGCCCTGATTGATGCCGACGATGTTTATACCAACCATATCCATGATGAAGATCTGGCGGCCATCATAGTGCGGGCGATTGACCATGCCCGTCCTTTGCGGATTTACCATGCGAGCGATGATTCGCAGATGAAAATGGCCGACTATTTTGATCTTGTGGCCAATCACTTCGGCCTGCCATTGCCGCCGCGCTTGCCAAGGAGCGCGCTGGCAACACAGGTCACACCGATGTTGCTATCTTTTATGAGTGAGTCACGCAGGCTGTCTAACCAACGTATGAAAGATGAATTGGGGGTGACATTACGTTATCCGACTGTCAAGATTGCATTGTCAGAGTATTAATATCATTGCCTGAATGATCAGACAATCTGTGGGTTTTGTGGGGCACCACAGCTTTTTTACGCAAATATGTCGCCATGCTATTGAATAGGCGGGTAAAGGGCGTAAGCTGGTCGGAGAAATAGCGGTTACGTGTAAATGATTGCTGATTGCCCGCCCCGGGTGCGGGGGACTTCTGAAAGAGGTGCCATGATGACAATGAACGTGAATACTGTGACGTCGAATACGAACGAGACACCGATACAGACATCGGTGACAATCAATAAGCCTGCCGATACACGTAAAGCAGAGGAACGCAGGCAAACGCAAACAGAGAATCTGGAGCGTGCCGAGGAGAGACGGGTACAGGAAAAACGCGCCGCTTATGATGTGCGGCAACCGCGTGCCCATGAAGGGAATGTGATCGGAACGACGGTCAATACGAAAGTATAATTGCAATCGGATGTTGTGCTGGCTCGATGGCGTATTAACACGCCACTGCGAGCCATTTTTTTGTCACAGGTTAAAATGAACCGGGATGATGAACTACCTGCAGGCTTGTCGTGCAGGTAGTGGTTGATTTACACAGTGTGCGTGGATGTATTCGACAGGGATCCTTTTTGCCATGTCTCTGCAAGATCGATCTGGGTCATGAATTCCTGGAACATCTCGTCATCGATTTGACGCAGTGCGTGTAGCCGGTGGATTTCCGCGCGTTCGCTAGACAACACGGCCAAGCGTAATTCCCGTTCGAAATATTTGAATCTGTTTGCTGCACGGTATGTTTCTTCTGTATCGCTTTCCGCATCCATGCGCATACGGTAGGTCGACAACAAACTCGCGCTGACTTCGTTTAAGAGTACGAGATCTTTTTCATCCAGCCCGACGGCCATCTTTTGTTGGGTGGTTTCAATGCTGTGAATGGCAGCTTGCGAGACATGTTGGCGGATTTTGGTAATTTCACGCTGACGTCGGGCATTCATTCCTTCAAGGCGCAAACCTTTCATTAGCCATGGCAGGAAAAAGCTCGCACCCAACAAGGAATAAAGAATGACGCCTGTTGCCAGAAAAATTAACAGGTCGCGCCCCGGGAAGGGAGCGCCATCTGGGAGCAACAATGGAATCGACATGACACCTGCCAACGTAATCGCACCGCGCACACCGGATAAGGCAGTAATCGTCAGTAACCGGATATCTTGTCCAGGATGGCGTTTCCACTGGCCGCTCAACAATAGATTGGCAAAGCTGCGCAAACTGAGGTTGACCCATACCCAGAAAAAGCGCGAAACAATCAATGCCAGCGTAATGACTGCAATATACGCAAACAAGTGCCAGACCGGCACATTGCCTGCTGTTTGTGCATCGATATGTGCCAGCGCGACAATGCCCGGCAATTGTAGCCCCAGTAAAATAAACGACATACCGTTAAAGACAAATTCAATCATTGTCAGCATGCCATCGCGCTGAATACGTGTGGCAGCCGATTCGGCACTGGCTGTTTCGATATAGGGCATGACCATACCGGCCGATACCGACGCCAGAATGCCGGATAACCCGAAATGTTCGGCAAAGATATAGGCTGCGAAAGGCGTCAATAAGGTGAGCACCACCTGAATACCTGGTTCGTCGCCGCTCCAGTCGATCACTTTTCTGCGAATGAGTCCTAGCGTCAAGGCAACTACGATACCGACGATGATGCCGCCAATGGAAATGATGGCAAAGCTCGCGCTCGCATTCAATAAAGAGAATGTGCCGGACATCACTGCAATAATGGCAAATTTGAAGGCGACCAGACCGGATGCATCGTTCATCAATGCTTCACCTTCTAACAGGTGTTGCAGATTGGACGGCAGTTTGCCTTTGCCGACAATGGCAGAGACTGCGACCGCATCGGTAGGCGAGATGACGGCTGCCAAGGCAAACGCCGCCGGCAGGGAGATGACCGGAATCATCCAGTGAATCAGATAGCCGACACCGAGAATGGTATAAAAAACCAAACCTAGTGCCAATGCTAGAATCGGTCTGGCTAAGCGGAAAAATTCGCGTTTTGGAATACGCCAGCCATCGGTAAAAAGTAATGGTGGAATAAACAGCAGTAAAAACAATTCTGGATCAAATGAAATTTTCAGTCCGAACAAAGGCATTGCCAACATGGCACCCAACCCGATCTGGAATAGGGGGAGTGGTAAATTGAACGGTGAAATGCGGGCAACAACTCCTGATGCGGCGACCGCAATCAGCAGTATCAGAACGGTAAAGACTATTTCCATCGTTGGGCAGTAAAGTATAGAAACATGATTATCATATAATGTTATAAGCTATTAAGGCGTTACGCATTCGTAAAAACAATGAAAAACAGCGCGGTGTGCTGCTTGACACATCACGAATACGTCCCTATTCTCCAAACCATTGGTCTGACCAGTAAAAACAGGCAGGTACGCTAAAAATACTATTATGTCATTTGATCCTATTGTACAGAAATCTATTTCGGAACAAGTTGCCCAACGCCTGTTGATGATGATCAGGAGTGGCTTGTTAAAACCCGACCAGCAATTGCCCCCAGAGCGCGAGCTGGCTTCCATGCTGGGCGTTGGTCGCCCGGCTGTGCGTGAAGCGATCCGCGGCTTGTCTTTGCTGGGACTATTACGTATCAGGCAAGGTGAGGGTACTTTCGTCGGTTCGCTGGAGACACGCGAATTGCTGGAGCCCCTCGAGATGATTATCGATTTGAATCCGGGTACATTAGAAGCATTGTTTGACGCACGTATGATTATCGAAGCGGGTGTCACCGCATTGGCTGCAGTGCATATGTCCGATGAGACACTGGCAAGCCTGTCGAAAAATATCGCCGACGAGGCACACCTTCTCAATGATCCTGAAGCGTTTTCTGCGACAGATGTAGCGTTTCATGAAGCGATCATCGATGCATGCGACAATCCTTTTTTGCAGAGTATTGCAGGCAGTTTGTATGTGCTGGGGAAAAAAAGCCGCAACATCACGTCGCGCATCCCTTCTGCGCTGGAAAACAGTCTCGAAGACCACAAACGTATTTTACAGGCATTAAAAGCCAGAGACGGACAAGCTGCGGCCGAGGCGATGCGCAAGCATTTGCTGGGAGTACGCGCTGTCTATCGCAATGCAGCTAAAAACATGCCGGAAACAGAGCAGACGTTGCAAGAGTAGGTTCGGTTTTGGTGCGGGAGAGCAGGCACCAGAGATTTGGTGTATTGTTTTTCTTCTTTGTTAACAATGTATAAATAAATTTGTTTTAAGGAGACTGGATTATGTTGGATCTCGCAGGAAAAGTTGTCTTGATTACTGGTGCAAGTACCGGTATTGGTGCTGCCGCAGCACGTGCATTTGCTGCGCGTGGCGCACATGTGGCCGTGCATTACAATCGTTCTGCTGCTGAAGCCGAAGCAGTGGCCGCAGAGGTGAGAACACATGGCGGTAAAGCAATTACGGTCGGCGCAGAAGTGCGTGATAGTGCGGCGATCGATCGGGCGGTTAAAACAGTTGCCGAGCAATTGGGACGTATCGATATTCTGATCAACAATGCCGGTA
>JAATFN010000005.1 GCA_015655165.1 Betaproteobacteria bacterium
CACTTGTCAAAGTCTGCTCAGGTGGCAATGTCTACGATCCAGCGATAACGTAAATGACGGGAAGAAGTGAGTATGACTCACTGAGTACTCATTTCGCTGTTATCTCCTCAGGAACCCCGCGGTATCGGTGGCATCTTTTTTGATGATTTCCACCAATTAGGGTTCGTTGACAGTTTTGCAATGACGCGCAGTGTCGGAGATCACTTTATCAATGCTTACTTGCCGGTTCTCAAGCGTCGCAAAGATACCGCATACAGTGAACGTGAACGGGATTTTCAAGCTTACAGGCGTGGACGCTATGTCGAATTTAATCTGGTACTCGACCGTGGTACCTTGTTTGGACTGCAATCAGGTGGACGCACCGAATCGATTTTGATGTCCATGCCCCCGGTTGTAAAATGGCGTTACAACTGGCATCCTGTACCGGATAGCCCGGAGGCACAACTTTATACCGACTTTCTGGTCAAGAAGGAATGGCTGTAGTGACAGAACCTTTGCATCCGGCAACATACTGCGTCGCTGTATTAGGCGGCAGCTTCGATCCAGTACATAATGGACATATCGCATTGGCCGAGTATTTTGTCAATGTACTCGCGCCAGATGTGCTGCGTATTATTCCAACAGGCAATCCATGGCAAAAATATGGATTGCAGGCAGAAGCTGCGCAGCGTGTGGAGATGGTCAATCTGGCATTTAAGCCGCTAGAAACGTCAACGATGCCAGTCTTAATTGATCAACAAGAGATCCGTCGTGCCACTTCGACGTATACTATCGACACATTGAAGCTGTTACGTCAGGAACTGGGCAATGATGTTTCCATTATCTTTTTAATGGGTGCAGACCAGTTACAGCATTTAAATACCTGGCAAAATTGGCGTGAATTATTTGATTACGCCCATCTGTGTGCAGCCTCTCGTCCCGGCTATGACTTGGCGCTCTCACAGGTACCCAAGGAAGTGATGCAGGAGTTTACCCTGCGTAACGGTACGCCCCAACAAATTCGGTCTACGTCGCATGGACTGGGCTATCTGGCTTCCGATCTGGCTGTCGATATATCATCGACGGATATCCGCAGTAAGTTACAGCTTGGCCAACAACCGGAAGACCTACTTCCCAAGGCAGTGTTAGACTATATTGCGCAACACCATCTCTACCAAAGTCAATCATAAAAAGTATGGATATTAAGAAACTGCAAAGCATCGTCATTGATGCACTAGAAGATGTCAAAGCACAGGAAATCCGTGTATTTGATACTTCGTTACAAACAAGCCTTTTCGACCGAGTCGCAATCGCATCTGGAACATCGAACCGTCAAACCAAAGCACTGGCCTCTTCCGTTCGCGAAAAAGTGAAAGAAAAGGGCGGCAATGTCTTAAGTGTTGAAGGCGAAGAAACCGGTGAATGGGTATTGGTCGACTTGGGGGACATGATTGTACATATCATGCAACCTGCCATTCGTGACTATTACCGTTTAGAAGAAATCTGGGGCGAAAAAGAAGTCAAGTTTGGTGCTGCCAAACGTACTGCATCTTCAGCTGTAGCCAAGCGTGCTGCCGAAACAGAAGAAAAAGTACCGGCACCACACCGCTCGCGGATTCCTGCTGTTGCTGTCACGCAAGCATTGGATGACGAACCGAAAAAACCGGTACGTAAACCACGCATCATGTCAGGTACGAAGAAACCCACAACAAAAACACCTGTTGGCAAGACTATCCGTGTATCCCCACCAAAAAGTGCCGCAGCGCCTAAGAAGGCTACCGTGAAGAGTTCGACTGGCACAACGAAAAAAGCTCCGGCAAAACGTACGCCACGTGCGGCGGCCAAAAGCAAAACTGCTTAAGGCGTCTCATGCAACTGGTCATTGCAGCTGTCGGTCACAAGATGCCGGGATGGATCGAAAAAGGATTTGAAGAATACACCAAGCGCATGCCAGGCGACTGCCGTATTATCTTAAAAGAAATCAAACCTGTTGATCGTTCCGGTAGCAAGACGGCAGACACCGTCATGGCACTGGAACGCACAAAAATTGAAGCCGCCTTACCCAAAGGCGCTTTTATTGTTGCTTTGGATGAACGTGGCAAAGATCTTTCCACCATGCAATTGTCAGAACATCTGACAAAATGGCAACAAGGTGGTCGGGATATTGCTTTTGTTATTGGTGGTGCTGACGGTTTAGATACCAATTTCAAAGCGAAAGCCGATATACTGGTACGCATCTCCAGTCTGACATTGCCGCATGGCATGGTACGTGTTTTACTCGCAGAACAGTTATACCGCGCCTGGTCGATCACACAGAATCATCCTTATCATCGCGTATAGTTGCACGTGTTTTACATCACACATCTGAATCAATCATGTGTTCCGCATTCTTAGAGCATCTCCCATCCTCTAACGGGTATTGTTTGATGAAACCATCTGACATAAAAATCTATCTTGCATCAAAAAGCCCTCGCAGACGTGAATTACTGCGTCAGATCAATGTGGATTTTGAATTGTTGTTGAGTACCGATGACGTCGATGAACAAGTCAATCCCGGAGAAAAACCCGATGCCTATGTCACACGCGTCACACGCGACAAGTTATTAAATGCACAGCACACAATGCTTGCACGTCAATTACCAGAGCGCCCCATTCTGGCTGCAGACACTACGGTTGTCATTGATGATTTGATCCTTGGCAAACCAGCCAGTACAGAACAGGCCGTCGCAATGATTTCGCGTTTATCAGGACGCACCCATCAAGTGTTAACCAGTGTCGCTGTCGCCCTGCATGACCAGATCTGGCAAACTACCCAGTCTTCGGATGTCACTTTCGAAACATTGTCAGAAGATACAGTACGTAGTTTTTGCAATACCAAAGAACCCTATGATAAAGCCGGTGGTTATGGCATTCAGGGGCTCGCTGCAATTTTTATCCACACCATCCACGGTAGCCACTCGGGGATTATGGGGCTGCCCTTGTTCGAGACAGCACAATTATTACAAAAATCCGGTATACGTATACTCGACCCCGATATGAACTAGTACGCGTTCAACATACAAGCTCCTCTTCTACAACTTAACACACCGCCACTGGACAGTTTCAGGTACAGTCTCATTATGAGATTACCGTACATATTGCCAATTTTAATGTCAGTATACGTATGACGGTATCACCCTTTTACCAATAGCGTTATTTAACCCTGTACAAGTATGATGAGCGAAGAAATCCTGATTAATACAACACCACAGGAAACCCGTGTTGCGCTGATATTGCAAGGTGCTGTACAAGAATTACATATTGAACGCACACTCTCGCGCGGCTTGGCAGGTAATATTTATCTGGGTAAAGTCGTACGGGTGTTACCAGGTATGCAATCGGCATTTATCGACATCGGATTGGAACGCGCCGCATTTTTACATGTGGCCGATATCTGGGAGGCCAAGCCCCACGACACCCAAACGAATACAACGCCCATCCCGATCGAAAAACTGCTCTTTGACGGTCAGTCCCTGATGGTTCAGGTCATCAAAGATCCGATCGGTACCAAAGGAGCGCGTCTGTCCACACACATCTCGATTGCCGGACGCATGCTTGTCTACTTGCCACAAGACAGCCATATCGGTATTTCCCAACGCATCGAGAATGAAGCCGGACGCGAACAGCTGCGCAGCAAAGTACAAAGCTTTGTATCCCCGGAAGAAAAAGGCGGATTTATTATCCGTACGATGGCTGAAGATGCCACAGATGTTGACTTGCAGATGGATATCAGCTATTTGCGTAAAATCTGGTCATCCATTATCACGCAATCAAAAGCCCAACCAGCCCCTGCATTACTTTATCAGGACCTGAGTCTGGCACAACGTGTACTACGCGACTTTGTTGACGACAATACCTCAAGCATCCTGGTTGATTCACGCGAGAATTTTTTACGGCTACAAGAATTCGCAACACAATATACCCCGTCAGTCCTGCCGAAACTGATGCATTACCGCGGTGAGCGTCCTTTATTTGATCTGTACGGTGTTGAAGAAGAAATCGAACATGCATTAAGTCGCCGTGTCTCGTTAAAATCCGGTGGTTATCTGATTATCGACCAGACCGAAGCCATGACCACCATCGATGTCAATACCGGCAGCTTTGTGAACGGGCGTAACTTCGATGACACGATCTATAAAACCAATCTGGAAGCAGCGCATGCAATTGCACGCCAGCTACGCCTGCGTAATCTGGGTGGAATCATTATTCTGGATTTTATCGACATGGATACTGAAGAGCACAAAGAAGTCGTGCTCTCAGAACTTCATAAAGCATTGCAACACGATCGTACCAAAATCTCGGTATCGGGCTTCTCTACCTTGGGTCTTGTAGAAATGACCCGCAAACGCACACGGGAATCCTTGGCACATGTACTATGCGAGACGTGTGCCGTGTGTCAGGGCAAGGGACAAACCAAGACGGCCAGAACCATTTGCTACGAAATCTTGCGTGAAGTATTGCGGGAGGCTAAACAATTCAACCCGAAAGAATTCCGTATTCTCGCATCGCAAGTGGTCATCGATCTGTTTTTGGAAGAAGAATCCCAGCATCTGGCACAACTGGGCGACTTCATCGAAAAACCGATCACCTTGCAAGTGCAAGCAGGCTACCAGCAAGAACAATACGACATCATTCTGATGTAATTAAATTTTCAGTGAATATAAAATATGTACTCAATAATTTTTAGGATGATTGACTCCAGCCACACATATTCATTGCCACCATTTCAGATTTCATTCGCATCTGCATGAGTGGCTTCATTCCGTTTCTTAATCCAGTAACATGACCCGAATGAGTATGGACAACAAGACGGAAAGGTACCGCAGACAGCCTCTCATGCCGTGTCCATATCTGCTCGCGGGCAACCTATAAGGCAGCATCCTCATAGACCCCGACATCTATGCGGCGGTTAATGGCAATGGCCAGCATCGCCAAGGTTGCAGGCACAACTCCCATCAGGAAGATGTGGGCTACGTCTAAATGCAAGGCCAACATCAAGCTGCCTGCCAACGGACCGCAGATTGAACCAATACGACCAATGCCCACCGCAAACCCTACGCCAGTGCCGCGCATGTGGGTCGGATAGATCTCGGTAGCCATGGCGTTAAGGCCGGCTTGTGCGCCTTGGATCGCAATACCCATCAAGGTGCTGATAACGACCACGGCCACATAGGAGTTACTCCAGACGGACAGCATAAAGGCTAACGATGCATAGATGATGAGCTCGGCAATCAAGGTCTTGCGCACACCAAAATAGTTCATCAACCAGCCTTGCAGCACGCTGCCCAGTACGCCACCAGCGCTGAACAAGGAGATGGCAGCGATACCGACGGCTACTGGGTGGTTCGCGCTCAATAGCACTGCCGGCATCCAGCTCACGATGAAATACAGCACCACCAGATTCATGAAATAAGGAATCCACAGCAACAGTGTGTCGCGCCAACGGCCACCCATGAAAAGCTCCTTGATGGGAACAGCAGTTCCATGCGACGACGGCACTTGGAAGGTCTGATTGCTCGGCAAATCCGGTGCCATGCGTTGCATGAGTGTGACAAATCGCCGGCTGGCACTGTCTTTCAAAATGAGAAAGTGGGCTGACTCAGGCATGAAGACGGCCGTCACCAAAGCTAGCGCCAGCGGCAAAATCCCACCTACGATAAACACTGAATGCCAGCCATGCACAGGCAGCAGTAGCGAAGTCGTGACACCGCCAAGCACGGCACCCAAGGGCATGCCGCACATCAGAGTGGTCACGACGATGCGGGCGTATCGCTTAGGCGAATATTCCGTAACCAGCGCCAACGCATTTGGCAGTGCGCCGCCCAACCCCACCCCAGTAAGAAACCGGCACAACAACAGTTGGTCATAGGTCGATGCATAAGCGGTGACTAGAGATAGTGCCCCAAAGAGTATGGATGAGATGATGACCATCGTTTTGCGGCCCAGCTTATCGGCTAGCGGGCCTAATACCATGGCCCCGATGAGCATGCCCACCAATCCAGCGCTAAAGATGGGGCCAAATCTGGAAATGGGGAAAGCCAGTTCCTTGGAGATGGCTGGCGCCAGCATGCCGATAGTCTGCGTGTCAAAACCGTCCAGCACGGCGATCAGGATACAGATCGCAATCGCGCGCCACTGGAGCCAGCTAACCGGCCGTTGATCAATGACGTCTTTGAGGTAAAGCTCTCTAGTAGCTTGCATTTGTCTCTTCCATTTTTTGTGATGTCACGACTGTTGCTGACGGGACAACAAAGACCGCATGCTTGGTCTTTCGCCCGCAACTCACAGTGCGCTTGTGCCAGCGCTTTGTGATGCGTAATGTCGATGCTATCGCGCGGCTGCAGCCGCACTACAAGGCTTATTGTTGAATGGGTGTTTCAAGGCAGTCTCCTGGTTCACATTATTTTTCGTTGGCGCTCTATCGACCATGGATGAAGCGACGCAATCATTTCGAGAGAGTCTAGGAGTTTGACTTTTATTAAACAATCCCTCAATAATGATACAAGCCATCAAAATTTTTGATAAGCATCATGAATAACCTAGATCTTAAGCAGTTGCGGATTTTTATTGAAATCTTCAAAACGGAAAGCATCTCGCAGGCCGCCATCAACCTGGATGTTGGCCAGCCTGCAATGAGCATGGCCTTGGCCAAATTGCGGGAACATTTTGATGATCCCTTGTTCGTGAGGACTTCCAAGGGCATGCAGCCAACGCCGCTCGCGGAGGAAATCATCGACCCTATGCGCTTGGCCTTTACCACCCTTACTTCGACACTGAACCACCGTTCCAACTTTGATCCAATGATGTCGGATCGGCTGTTTGGCTTGTGCATTACGGATAGCGGCCAGCGCGTCATCATGCCACGCCTGTTGGACTACTGTAAAAAGCACGCGCCCTCGATCCGCATCGACCTTAGCTACGTGTCTGATCACACTGTCAGGGACCTTGAATCCGGTGTCATCGACC
>JAATFN010000209.1 GCA_015655165.1 Betaproteobacteria bacterium
GGTAGCACCGGTGGTGAACTCCAACGTGATGGCGATACATTGGATCCATCTCTACGTTATGCCCGTACTGCCGAATACATGCAGTTGTTACGACAAGTCTGGCATGCTGCGGCACCATTCGATTTTCAAGGACAATTCTATACATTCAAACAGGGCTTCAGTGCAATTAAAGCAACTGGACCACTTACTTTAAGTTTTGCAGGCTCTTCAGCCGAAGCATTGGATGTCGGTGCACAACATGCCGATATGTACATGTTATGGGGAGAACCATTAGCAGGCGTTCAGGAAACGATTGAGGCAGTTCGTGCCCGCTCGGAAGAAGCACACACAAAAGTACCCGTCTTTAGCGTTTCATTAAGAGCGATTACTGCAGATACAGAAGAACATGCCTGGGCGCAGGCAAAAACAATTTATGAAACAGCACAAGTGCAATTGCATGCTGCAAATAAAACAGATGAACCATTAAAGCAAGGTGCATTCAAGTTGCATTCGGCAGGTGCACAAAGACTCGATGCTTTTGCGCAGGATGGTGATGTCCATGATGAACGGTTATGGTTGGGTTTTACCCGTCTTGTCGGTCGTGGAGGATCGACTTCCGCATTAGTTGGTACTGTTGAACAGGTAACAGACGCCTATATGAAATATTACGATCTAGGTGCTACCGCACTGTATTTACGCGGTTGGGAAGTCGCTGCCGATGCGAAAAATTATGGTCGGGAATTGATTCCTGCATTACGTGCTGCTGCGGCAAAACGTCAATAGCGATATGCTGAATTTTAGAAACAGAAGGTCATGATGCAGAACAAACAATTGAAATTAGGATTGAGTCTGGTATCCAATGGTACACACCCAGCCGGCTGGCGTTTACCCGAAGCACAAGCTGATTGTGCACTCGATATTGATTTCTGGAAAGAAACCGCACTAGCGGCAGAACGCGCAAAAATCCATTTTATTTTCTTTGCAGACGGTGCTGCAGTCAGAAGTGCTGCACGTGACAATGAATCGCTGGAATATGTCGGACGTATTGAACAGTTCGAACCGACAACATTGATTGCTGCATTGTCGGCAGTAACAAGCCGTATCGGTTTTATCGCAACAGCATCCACCACATATAACGATCCATACACCATAGCGCGTAAATATGCTTCACTCGATTACATCAGTAAAGGGCGTACCGGCTGGAATATTGTGACTTCCTGGAGCGATGCCGAAGCGAAAAATTATAATCGTGATAGTAATTTGGCACATGAAGAAAGATATCGACGTGCTGAAGAGTTCACGGAAATTGTCACAGGTCTTTGGGATAGCTGGGAAGACGATGCTTTTTTACGTAATAAAGCATCCGGACGCTATATCGATACGCACAAAATGCATGTGTTAAATCATAAGGGTGAATATTTTTCAGTACGGGGACCATTAAATATCGCACGTCCCATACAAGGATGGCCGGTAATTGCACAGGCAGGCTCCTCAGCACCTGGTCAACATATCGGTGCGCGTTTTGCCGATCTGGTTTACACAGCGCAAAACGACAAAGAAGCTGCACGTGCCTTTTATACTGAGATCAAACAGAAAGCATTGGCTTTTGGTCGTTTGGCATCCGCAATTAATGTCATGCCTGGCGTATTGCCGATTATCGGTAAAACACAGGCTGAAGCGGAAGAAAAATACCAGCAATTACAGGAACTTGTGCATCCGAAGCTGGGTTTGGCTGCGTTGGCGACAAAATTTGGGGATATGTCCGAGTATCCATTGGATGGCCCTATTCCTCAAGTGTTTCCGGAAACGAATGGCATCAAGAGTGCGACAGCAATTTTGGATCGCGCACGTGCTGACGGATTAACCATCAGGCAGTTATATCAGTCAATGATTGGTGGCGCTGGTCACCGTGAAATTATTGGTACCCCCGAGTCGATTGCCGACCAGTTGGAAGACTGGTTTAAAGATGGCGTCTGCGACGGATTTAATATTATGGCGCCCTACTTTCCGGATGGACTGACTTTGTTTTTAACATCTGTTGTGCCGATTTTACAAAAACGCGGCCTGTTTCGTACCGAGTACACAGGTAACACGTTGCGCGAAAATCTGGGACTCGAACGACCGCCGTATCCGCAATGAAACAGTTAATTTGTACGACCCATGGTAATAGATAGACATTCTTCGACGGTATCTGTTAAGACAGACCCATTTGATGTACGTAAACAATGGCAGCGCCTCATTTACCCGGCTGTGTTGCTTCTGGTTGTCGTCTATCTGATCCCGCTTGTCATGCTCTTGTTGCACAGTGTCACCGATCCGGTTCCCGGCTGGGATAATTATGTGCGGCTGCTTACCCAGCCTGGTTACTTGCGTACACTGGGAAGAACCTTGTCGTTGGCAGCAATATCAACAGCCATGGCATTGGTTATCGGTTATCCGATTGCCTACACGATTGCCACAACTGAAAAGATCTGGTTGCGTCGCTTGTTAATCCTTTGTATTGCAGCACCTTATCTGACAAGTATTTTGATTCGTACATTCGCATGGCAGGTTTTATTGGGGCGTGTTGGATTAATCAATACAGGGTTGAACCAATTCGGACTGGCGTCTTACGAATTATTGTTTAATGCATTTGCTGTCGTAGTTGGTCTGACACATTTCTTATTGCCCCTCATGATTCTGCCTTTGGTCAGTGTCATGAAAAATATCGACAAATCATTGGCGCGCGCCAGTGCCAGTTTGGGGGCAGGACCTGCTAACGGATTTGTCAGAGTGTTTTTACCGGCGAGTTTACCGGGTGTCGAAGTCGGTGTTGTATTGTGTTTTGTATATGGTGTTGGTGCATTTGTGACACCGGCATTGTTGGGTGGTAACAGTGGCCGTATGCTGGGGGCATTAATAGAAAATGCCATTTCCCAACAGGCAGACTATGGTTTGGCAGCGGCAGCGTCGATTCTTTTGGCGTTGGGTGTGGGTCTGGTTGTGCTGATATTTCGCTGGGGCATGGGTGCCGGTGTGTCAGAACTGGTTGCCCCTGAATTAGCCGGCAAACGTACCCTGCGTTTGCAGGGGCATTTATCACACCATGTTATGCAATGGATGATCCGTTGTGCACAAATCGTCGATCGTACGGGATTGTCGCGTGTTCCGGGTATTGTGACCTGTTATGCAGTAGTTGCCGGTGTGTTGATTTTATTGCCACAATTGATTGCCATACCGATTTCTTTTTCTTCGACGCGCACATTGATTTTCCCGCCACCTGGATGGTCATTGCAGTGGTATGCTAATTTCACACAAGAACAGTGGATGGATCCGTTAATCAACAGCTTGCAAATTGCATTTGCAACAGCTGTCTTTTCTTGCCTGTTAGGTGGCATGGCTGCGATTGGTGTTTCAAGGGGTTTACGCGGTAAAGCGGCAAATGCAGTTAATATATTGATGATCTTTCCGTTGATCTTTCCAACGATTGTGGCAGCAGCAGCATTTTTTCTGGCCTGGTTGCCACTTGGTCTGACAGATACCAAACTCGGTATTTTGCTCGCACACGTGACGATTTCGGCACCGTTTGTGTTTATTGTTGTGAGCGCCAATTTGCGGATGTTAGACCCGGCATTGGAACGTGCAGCAGCAAGTCTGGGTGCCAATACCTGGACACAACTAAAACGTATTTTATTGCCGCTATTGGCAGGCGGATTATTAACCGGAACTTTTTTTGCTTTTCTTTCGTCATTTGACGAGGCATCCATTGCTATTTTTCTGTCCGGTCTTTATGTCAAAACTTTACCACGCAGAATGTACGAGGCCTTGTTGTTTGAGAGTGATCCGACTATCGGTGTCATTGCAGTATTGACGATGGTTGCCACAGCCGTCGTTATTTTGATTGCGACAGGCTGGACATATAGAAAGAACAAACGCAGTCATTTGCGCATTAATTGATATGAACATGATAAGCCCATCATTACCGACAACACGACGTGGCCACATTGTGCTGAACCATATCGCAAAACGATTTGGGCACCGCGTCGGTATAACCGACTTGAATCTGGACATTGCACCAGGCGAGTTTTTTACTATTCTAGGCCCTTCCGGTTGCGGTAAAACGACGACATTGATGATGTTGGCAGGGTTTACCAATCCTGACTTTGGCGACATCGTGTTAGATGGCCGTCACATGAATCATGTTGCCCCACAAGAGCGCGATATTGGTGTGGTGTTTCAGAACTATGTGTTGTTTCCGCATATGACGGTTGCGCAAAATCTGGCCTTCCCGCTGGAAGTGCGCAAGATGGCAAAGGCTGATATCGATCAACGCATTGCCGAGGTACTTGCGCTGGTTCGATTATCGACGCCTGATCATTTACCAAGTCAATTATCAGGGGGACAACAACAACGTGTTGCCATTGCCCGTTCTGTTATTTTCGACCCACCGGTTTTATTAATGGACGAACCATTGGGTGCGTTGGACCGGAATTTACGTGCGCATTTGCAAGTCGAGTTGCGCAGTTTGCAGCAACGTCTGGGTATTACCGTGGTGTATGTCACACATGATCAGGAAGAAGCCATGTCAATGTCTGATCGTGTGGCAATCATGCACGAGGGACGTTTGGAGCAAGTCGGTACACCACGCGCATTATATGAGACACCGGCGAGTTTGTTTGTGGCGAATTTCTTAGGCGAGAACAATATTGTTTCGGGTGTTGTTGTTTCGCCTGATGTTGTTGTGTTGGATAACGGTGCGCGTATTGATACAAAAACACACGCTATTGGTGTGAATCAACAGGTCACGGTTTCGATACGTCCGGAACGCCTTGAACTGAAGACCGACACCGACAACCGGTTGCAAGGGCAGATCCGTACGGTCGTCTTTTTAGGCAGCCATATTACCTACCATGTCGACATTGGGGAGGTCGGTGTGGTGGCCGTACGTGTTCCCAATGATGGGAGGCATCCCCGTTTTGAAAGCGGTCAACAGGTCGGCCTGACGTGGCAGGCATATGCATGGCAAACATTTTCCGAAGTCTCTGCATCTATTTAGAAAGAAAGTAAGTTTTTATATCACTAGCAATATCACTATTGGCATTCTCAAGTTAGGAGAAATAAATGAAACAAGCACTGGATGTACAACGTCGTCTATGGTTGCAAAAAATGGGTGTGTTGTCTGCAAGTACGGCATTAGGTGGTTTGGGTGTGATGCAGTCAAGCAGTGTGTTCGCACAGAATACCGGTAATTTGGTCTATGCAGGTTTTGGCGGTAGCTATGAGCAATCCATTCGTTCAGCGGTGTTTGACCCGTTTGCTGCAGCCAAAAATGTGAAGGTGTTAGCGACAACAGGTGGCTCCGATGTTGCCAAAGCGACAGCGATGGTACGTGCCAAGCGTACTGAATGGGACCTGATTGATGCCCAGGGTGCAACACTGGCGCAATTTGTTGCTGCGGATTTGTTACAGCCTTTACCCAAAGATTTGGTGGACCCGAAATTACTGTTCAATCCACAGTTGATTACGCCATACAGTATTCCCTGGTATCAATTCAGTTTGAATATTTACTGGAATGCGAATGCCATCAAAGGTGAACTGAACTCATGGGCTGATGTCTGGAATGTTGAAAAATATCCCGGCAAACGCGGTTTGTCCAAATTGCCTTGGTTTTCTCTGGAAATTGCATTATTAGCTGATGGTGTCCCACTGGATAAACTCTATCCTTTGGATGTTGATCGCGCTTTTGCCAGTTTGGATCGCATTAAAAAACATGCTGTGTTCTTAGACACAAGTGCATTAGCCAATGCGATTTCATCGCAAGAGGTAGTTGCCGGCATCATTAATCTGGCACGCCTGAAATCAGTCCAGAAAGCCGGTGTAAATGTGAAATATTCATGGAACCAGGCGATGATCGAGATTCAGCAACTCGTCGTACCAAAAGGTGCACCTAACCAGAAAAACGCATTTGATGCGATTGCCTATGCGTTGCAGGCAGAGCCACAACGTCGTGTTCTGGAAAGCTTAGGGTATACGCCGACCATTAAATCGGTCATCGAAGAGATAGACCCGGCACAAGCAAAAGATTTACCGGGAACAGCGTTCACACGCAAAAACAGTTTCTATCTCAATGCGCAATGGTGGGGACAGCACGGTGCTGTTGTAGCGCGTCGCTGGCAAGATTGGCTGGCAAATATCTGATTGCCGGATTGTATAAAAACAACGTAGCTCAAGTACAACGACACCCCAAAGGTTGGACACTTGGTCGAATCTTTCTGGGTGTTGTTTTTTGGAGAAATACTATGACGGGATATTCATGCGCTCGAACGAGTCATGTGTGACCGCGCGTAAATGTTCCCGTAGCCAGTTGTGTGCCGGGTTACGGGCATCTCTTTCATGCCAGAGCATATCGACATGTTCTTCCGGGGTTAAAAACGGTAATTCTTTGACAACTAATGCTTCGGACATACCTGTTGCCGCGATCAAGTGGCGTGGAAGAACAGTAATCAGATCCGAACTTGCGACAATACGTCCGGCTGTAAAGAACTGGTTAACAGTCAACAGGATACGTCGTTCACGATCCATACTGGCCAACACATCGTCAATAACAGCATGTGGTTTACCGGACAAACTGACCAGAAGGTGATCTGCGGAACAATAGGTGTCCAGTGTCATTTCCTGATCGGCCAAAGGATGTCCCTTATGCATGACACAGACATAATGGCCGGTATATAGCCTTTCATGGCGAATCTGGGATTTGTGGCCATCTGCCAGCTGGGCCGTGACCCAGGGAAAGAATCCTACTGCCAGGTCGACATCACCACGTAAGAGCATTGCACGCGGGTCACGGGTGGTGAGCGGCATCATGCGGATCTTGATGCGGGGTGCATCATGCAAAATAGTTCGTACCAGCGATGGTAGCCATAATGCTGCCGTGGCATCAACCATTGCCATACGGAATGTATTTTGGGCCCGGGTAATATCGAAAGTCTCTGGTGTAATGACCGCTTCAAGCTCGGACAGAGAACGACGGACAATCGGCCACAATTCTTCGGCACGTGGTGTTGGTTTGACGCCATGGGCGGTACGAATGACCAGATCGTCGCTTAATGCATCACGTAAACGGCGCAATGCGTTGGAGACAGCTGGTTGTGTCATGGCAAGCTGGTTGGCAGCACGTGTTAGGTTTTGTTCGGTCATGACCGCATCAAATACGCGTAGCAGGTTCAGGTCAAGAGTCAGAAAATTCATAGTGATCCAGAGTAATATTCACAATAAGTATAACTGATATCCTAAAAGGAAATTGGTATTCATGAGAGATGGTAGCTACACTGCAATGCAACATCAGTAGTAAATCATTCATTACTCAAAGGACTAAATCATGACTACATTAACTGCACACCACAACGACAAAAGCATTTTCGATAAAGTAAGTAACCTGTTTTCAACAGTTGTAGAGAGTTTTTTAATTGCACGCGCTGCGCGCAATAGCTATTTGGAAAGCAAAAAGAGCGACGTAGTCCGCTTGTATCGTGTTGCTGAATCATACGATAACATTCAACCAAATTTAGCAGCAGAATTACGTTCAATCGCAGCACGCGGTTAATCGTGGTTGGGCAGTTAGTACAGATTTAGTAATGTCGTATTTAAAACTAGTCATTTTAATACGCTGTATATAGTTCCTCATCCACGGTATTAACGTTGGAATTATCCCTGTAAAGCACCATGCTTTGCGGGGATTTTTTATGGGGGATTGCATTCCAGTTCCTCTGAAACTACTGATGAGAGCACATCGCGGGGCGCGGGTAAGGATCGGCCGATATTGGGTATTCACAATATAGATAACTGGAATAACCTAATAAGGAAAAGTAATGTCAGGGATTATCAATATGCTGCAATGCATCATGGTTGTCGCAGCAGGCATCGGCTTTGCATAAATAAACTGATAAAAAAACGCTGAAAAGCAGGCCTACGTGATAACGTAACGATTTCGCATTGTTTGAACTCTGGAAGGATTGCAGTTGTTATGTGTCAGTTATTGGGGATGAATTGCAATACACCTACCGATATAGTTTTCAGTTTTACCGGGTTTGCGACGCGGGGAGGCTTGACCGATCACCATAGTGATGGTTGGGGGATTGCTTTTTTTGAAGGCACGGGTGTCCGCTATTTTGTGGACTATCAGGCGGCGGTTGCCTCTCCTGTTGCTGA
>JAATFN010000033.1 GCA_015655165.1 Betaproteobacteria bacterium
AGTATGGGATACCGGACCCGGTATTCCGCAGCACCATTTGCGTCAAATTTATGAAGAATTCCATCGGCTTGAGCAACCATTCGATTGGGATGGCCGCGGCATGGGTTTGGGGCTGTCGATTTGCCAGCGTATCGCATCGCTACTTGGTTATACATTGCATACCCGTTCAGTTGTAGGTCGTGGCAGCATGTTTGCCATTACTGTGCCGAAAATAGAAAATCCTGCGGTCATATTACGCCCGGATGCCTTACGCAAGGTCATGCATGCGGAAACTTCATTAGAAGGATTACGTGTGTTGTGTCTGGATAATGATCAAGATATTCTGGCAGGTATGCAGGCATTACTGGGACGCTGGCAAATCACGGTGATTTGCGCGACAACGATTGACGATGCATTGCAAAAAGTGGACGAGGCGCCGGATGTATTGCTGGTGGATTATCACTTGCATGACAGATTGGATGGCTTGGAAAGTCTGGATGCGTTGCGTGAAAAACTACCGGATATACAAGGTGCATTGTTAACTGCCAATGGTAGCGATGAAGTCAAAAAAGCAGCACGGGACCGTGGTTATCGTGTATTGACCAAGCCTGTCAAACCGGCTTCATTGCGTGCGTTTTTAACTGCACAAAAGAACCGCCTGAAAGAAAAAGAATTTCAGGAGTAATGGACTAAATCGAGTTTGCCTGCAATCAAGACCGCCTGGGTGCGGTTAGAGACACCAAGTTTGCGCATAATGGCAGTCATATGTGCTTTGACAGTGGCTTCCGATACGTTCAGATCGTAGGCGATCTGTTTATTTAACTGGCCTGCCGCGACCATTTGCAAGACACGAAACTGTTGTGGTGTCAGTTCACGTATTTTAGCGGCAGCCGAACGTTCATCGGTACTGGCACCCTGTGTTGTATATGCTTGGTCCGGTACCCAGATCCCACCATCCAATACTTGTTTTAAGGCAAAGCTTAATGTGGCAGCATCTGCAGACTTGGGAATGAAGCCCATGGCGCCATGATCTAATGCACGTTGCATCAAGGTAGGGTCTTCGTGTGCCGAGACAATCACCACAGGTAGCTGGGGATGCAGTGTGCGTAAATGCACAAGTGCGGAGAAGCCATTCGCTCCTGGCATATCCAGGTCGAGCAACAGCAAATCGGCATCCGGATACAATTCGACCAGTTCGTACAGGCGTGTGAGCTGGTCTGCTTCATAAATGACAACATCCGGTAGTGCACGTGTGACGACTCCGCGTAATGCTTCACGAAACAAGGGGTGGTCATCGGCAATTAAGAGTTCTGTCATTATTATTTATTGAATAAATCGTTCCTGAACTAGTGACTCTACAACAGATGGGTCTGCCAGTGTACTGGTATCGCCAAGTTGTTCCGGGGCATTTTCAGCGATTTTACGTAAAATGCGGCGCATGATCTTGCCCGAACGTGTTTTTGGTAGGCCAGGTGCCCATTGCAAATAGTCGGGTGTGGCAATGGCACCAATGGTTGTGCGGATGTGCGCGACCAACTCCTGGCGCAATTGCTCATCCCCTTTTTCACCGGACATCAAGGTGACATACACGTAGATACCCTGACCTTTGATATCATGGTTAAAGCCTACTGCTGCTGCTTCTGCTACTTTGGGATGCAATACCAGCGCACTTTCGAGTTCGGCGGTGCCAATGCGGTGCCCACTGACATTAATGACGTCGTCTACACGACCTGTAATCCAGTAATTGTTGTCTTCGTCACGTTTGCAGCCATCACCGGTAAAATAGGTACCTGGATACGCTTTGAAGTAGGTATCGATAAAGCGTTGGTGGTCCCCATAGACGGACCGCATTTGCCCGGGCCAGGAATTGGTAATCACCAGATTGCCTTCGCCTGCACCTTCAATAAGGTTTCCGTTGGCATCAACCAATGCGGGTTTGATACCGAAGAACGGTAATGTTGCACAACCTGGTTTTAATGTATTCGCGCCGGGCAAAGGGGTGATTAAAAAGCCACCGGTTTCTGTTTGCCACCACGTGTCGACAATCGGCAGGCGACCATTGCCGACAACACTGTGATACCAACGCCATGCTTCCGGGTTGATCGGTTCGCCTACAGTGCCGAGTAAGCGCAAGGACGATCGATCAGTCCGGTTGACAGGCTCTTCGCCTTCGCGCATCAATGCGCGAATAGCCGTTGGTGCTGTGTAAAAAATAGTGACTTGATGTTTATC
>JAATFN010000222.1 GCA_015655165.1 Betaproteobacteria bacterium
CACATGAGGTTGTCTGGAAAAAACGTATCGGTACGATTCGCGACAGTCTGCCTAAACTGTTCCAGTTGCCACCATTGAAAATAGGTGTTCCCGGTCTGGGCGGTACGATGTCGACGGCGGGTAATGTGATGTTTGTTGCCGGTACTCAGGACAATTATCTGCGTGCGTTCAATGTCACTAACGGCAAGCAACTATGGGAAGCACGTTTACCTGCAGGTGGACAGGCAACACCGATGACGTATGAAGCGAACGGTAAACAATATGTGGTAATTATGGCAGGCGGGCATGGTTCGTTTGGCACCAAGATGGGTGACTATCTGATTGCCTATGCATTACCGGATGCAAAATAAGTTATCGTGTCGTATTGAAATAGCAATGAAGATGCAGCTACTTTTTTGGGTGGCTGCTTTTTTTTGTATTGAAAAATGTACATGTGAAAAAATAGTGTCATCGTCGGGGGATGAAACTGTTAATCATTACAATATAAACGTCGTGTTTTTAAACGTGATTTATCAGAAACAGTACTGTATTTGAATGGGAGTACGTCAGGCGTATAGCGATCAATGACTGTATCTAAAGTTGTCGCAGCCCTTTTTAAAGCATTTCAAGGGATATGTCGATTCCCTTGCCTTTACGCTATCTGCCAGCAGCAATCCCATGCTGGTGATAAGGATCTATTTCTGACCCCGCCGCCATTGTTGATGGATGTATACTTCCAAATGAAAACAATTACCATTTAGATTTTTTTGTGATACGCTTGGGAAAATTTTCTGTTTATCGCTTTTTTCATGTGGAATCTCACGCTCCTGTTTGTAGAGCACGCCAAGGAAATCAATCGTTTTTTGCGTAAGAGAGGGCATCAGCCGGATGTTGCTGCTGACCTGACGCAAGATGTCTTCTTGAAAATGCTTAGTACAGCAATACCATCAAAGAATGATAACCCGAGGGCTTATCTGCACAGGGTGGCGCGTAATTTGTCGATTGATGTTTATCGACGCGAACAAGTCGTTGAAATGGTGAATTTGCAGGAGGAGGAGTACTGCAATATTCCCGATACCGCACCCAACCCTGAAAAAATTATTTATGACCGGCAAAAGTTGGCGATTGTCGAGAAGGCCATGGCAGAGTTGCCGGAAAAAACACGCAAGGCGTTCGAATTATACCGGTTAGGTGATATGACCATTCGCGAAGTGGCCGATGAGGTCGGCTTGTCCGTTTCCCGCACATGGACATTGATTCACAGTGCTTATTTGCACTTGCAAAAGAGCCTACAGGCTGGTGCATAGCAAGGTTGTGGGTGTTATGGGAGAATAATCACGTCTCTCGTACGTTATAATAAAAAGACCCATATTACTCCTTTGTACCAGCCTGTCAGATTTACCTATGTATGACTGAAAAAATGTCCGAAGAGGACACATTGTTTGAGGAAGCATTTGACCTCATTATCCGCTTGCAGGAAGAGCCTGAAAATCCGGTTGTACATAACCTGATCGCACGCTGGCGTGCACGTCATGCCATGCATGAAACGGTTTGGAAACAGGCGATGGAAATTCACGGCATGGCCGGCATGGCCATTCAAAGTCGTCATCCTATTCAAGTATCTAAGTCTGCAATATCACGGCGTACGTTTGTGATGGGCGGGACAGCGTTTGCAAGCCTGGCAGCAGTTGCAGTAGTCGCGCCGCAGGTGATGCGACAACTCAAAGCGGATTATCTGACGACGACGGCAGAAATGCGGCATATTGCACTGGAGGATGGTACCCGGATTGTGTTGGGCCCCAAGAGTGCAATCAGGTCAGCGATGACAACAAGCGAGCGACGTGTGGATTTATTGCAGGGCATGGCGTTTTTCGACGTGGCGCAAGAAAATGATATACGGCCATTTTTGGCAACGGCTGATGATCTGCAGGTGGCAGGGTTCGGTACGGCTTTTGATTTAAGTCATGATGATAATACACGGCGCATTGCTGTCAATCATGGTTTTGTACAGGTAAATGTCGCAGGATCGTCTGATACAGAAACACTGTCAGCTGGCCATTGGTTGGCGTTAGATGAAAGTCAGCATATCGCAAGAGGTTTGGTTGATGCCAGTCAGATTGCCACATGGCGCAATGGTATGTTGGTCGCAGAACGCGAGCGTGTTGCAACTGTTGTCTCGCACATTGCGCGTTGGCAGTCGGGAAGGGTTGTGATTGCCAGTGCGGAACTTGGGGCACAAGAAATCAGTGGTGTATACGACCTGAACAAGCCCTTGGAGGCCATGAAAGCAGTTGTGCATCCTTTGGGCGGACGAGTGCGCACATTGTCACCCTGGCTCACCATTCTTTCGACAGTCTAGTATCTTGCTACAATAAAAAAACAGACATCATAAAAAATAATTCCTGTTTTGGGGTGAATATTTCGCGATTCCGTTCGTTTCACTAGTAAGGCCTGAGTGCAGTTGCATGAAGGGGCAAGTTGTATAAAGTGAGATAGAGTGGGGAACGCGTATATGAAATCAACAAAAAATAGTCATGCACCAGTTACATACCAATTCAAGGGAAAACTGCTCTGTGTTGCGCTGACAGCGATGATGGGGGTATCTACAACGATCGCTGTCATGTCGGATGCACAGGCACAGGCAGTACAACAAACCGCATTCAATATTCCGGCGGCATCGCTTTCGGCAGCCATTGCTGCGTTTGGGCTACAGTCTGGTTTACAGATTACTTATTTACCGGAGCTCGTGACAGATAAAAGGTCCGCAGGCGTATCTGGCACGATGTCGGCAAATTCGGCCTTGCAACAGATTCTGCAAGGCTCAGGCCTGACTTATACGTTTATGAATGCCAATACAGTATCGTTGAGCAGGGCTGGGGAAGAAGCCGGTTCCGGGACTTCCGGAAATGCGATGGTGCTGGGGACCATTACGGTAACAGGAGGAGAAGCGGGGCAACCGAGAGCCAATCAAGAGGTAACGGAAGGCACTGGTCAATATGCCGCGAAAGTTGGTGTCACAGCATTGCCATTTCGTGCAACATTACGTGAAACACCCCAATCAGTCAGTGTTATTACGAATCAGGTCATTGAAGACAAAAAATTGAGTAATTTTCTGGAGGCAGTCGCAAGTGCACCGGGCATTGCCGTCAGACAATACGAAAGCAACCGTGCAACAATCAATGCACGCGGCATGGAACTTAATGATTATTTAATTGATGGCATGGCAACAACGACCGTATTTGATGGCAGATACACGGCCGGAGAAGTCTTTAACGATTTATCCATTTACGACCGTGTTGAAATCGTACGTGGCTCAGCTGGTCTCACATCCGGGACCGGTAACCCATCTGCGGTGATTAATCTTATACGTAAAAAAGCCGATAGCAGGGAATTCAAAGGGACTATCACGGCAGAGGTAGGCAGCTGGTCGCATTATGGCGGCATGGCAGACATCAGTACACCAATTACAAAAAGCGGGGACACGCGTGCGCGCTTTGTTGTCAATTATAAAGACAAAGACAGTTATATCGATCTGCTGAATAATAAAACGCAAACACTGTATGCCACAGTTGAACAGGATGTGACGAATCAGACACGTGTATCAGTTGGGATCAGCCATCAAAAAGATGAGAGTAAAGGCGTTATGTGGGGAGGACTGCCAGCTTGGGCAGGACAACAATTTGGGACATGGGAACCGCTACCAATGTGGGATAAAAGCAAAACCACGGCAGCAGACTGGACACGCTGGGATGTCGACTATACCAATTGGTTTGCGAGTGCCGAACACACGTTCGATAATGGCTGGAAGGCAAAAGCCAACTATTCGCATGGCGAACGCAATTCAACAGCAAAATTGTTGATGCTGTTTCCTTTCGTATCACCTACAGGTGATGGTAGTGGAGTACGATCAGCAGGTATTTATTCAACGGATCAAAAACATGACGGTGTCAACTTGCAGGTGGATGGTGACGTTCATTTATTCAACCGGGTTCATCAGTTGGCATTTGGGGCAGATTATTCCACGCAAGAATCCGAATCATATAATCAAGTCGGAGGTAGTCTGACGAATGGCAATATCAATACCTGGACAGGAGAGAATTATCCCGAACCGACTTTCTATCCGAAACAATTTGCCAGACGAGATGAAGAAGAAAAAAAATCTTTGTATGCAGCCGGTAAATTGACTATTTTCGACCCGCTGAAAGTAACTATCGGTGGACGTTATGTCAATTACAACTTAACCAATACAGCAGCAAATCTGCAACAGGGTAAGGTAGAGTTCAGCAAGTTCATTCCTTATGCTGGTGTGATCTATGAAATTGTTCCTCAGTTGTCGATCTATAGTAGTTATACACGTATATTGCAACCGCAAAATGTGCGGGATACAAGTGGTAATGTCCTTAATCCCGTTAAAGGAAACAATAAGGAAATTGGCCTGAAAGGTCAATTCTTTGACAACCGTTTGAATGTCAATATTGCCTGGTTCAAGACAGCCAGAGATAATCAAAAAATATATGACCAATTGGTGGGTGGAGAAGCCAGATATAAAGAGTCTAAAGATGCTGAAGCCAAAGGATATGAAATAGAAATTTCTGGCGAAATTCTACCGAATTGGCAAGTAACTGCGGGATATACCAAAGTGAATGCGACATATCATAACGATATAGCTGATGCTACAACCATCAGCTATAACGAAAAGCTGGATGCAACACTGATTCCGGAAAAGCAATTCAAACTATCTACCAGTTACCAGATGCCAGGGTCTTGGAGTGGTCTGACAATTGGTGGGGGTGTGACATGGCAAAGTGAAACTTCTCAGGCTAATCCCGCATCATTATTTGGATTCCCGCTGTATGACGGGGTAGCTACCAGACAGGGTGGTTATGCTGTAGCAGATTTGATGGTTCGTTATCAAGTGACAAAACAGTTGTCTGCTCAATTGAACATTAATAATCTGTTTGATAAAGAATATTATGGAATTACCGAGGATGCCTTGCAAGTGTATCGACTACCGACACGTAGTGCATTGTTGACGCTTAAGTACCAGTTCTGATTGTTTGGCACTGTATAACAACCCTGAAAAGATGACTGTCATCTTTTCAGGGTTAATATTTGCTTGAACTACTCGCTGTTGTGTTGGTGCTGTGTGAAACAAAAAAGAGATTGTTGATTTCTGGGGTTCGGACATCGAACCGCAGAGTGATAAAGATCAGTATCAATACAACGGATGCAGATAACGGTGCAAGGTTTCCTTTTCTTCCTGATACCAGAACTGCCCTTGTTCGCTGCATGTTGTTACCTGGCTGAAATCACATACTGGTTCGAGTGTATCGATGGCAAACAAGCGTTCTCGTAATTCTCCCTGTATATCGACCAATTGCAGCACATGACCATCCGGTAATAGTTCGAATCCATCAGGTGGAAACAGTGATTTGCCTGTGCGTGCCGGGCAGGTAGAGTGTGTAACGGTAAATCCTTGTGTCAGACTGCCCACAGCAATAGAAGATTCAAAAGCAAAGAGCTGTGCAAGCTGGTCTTCATTTCCTGCGGCCTGCAAGACAAGGTCGCGTAATTGTGTACCGGTTGTACTATCATTAAGTGGCTCAGGGCGCCCCAGTACAAGACCTGCATGCTCGCCACAAATGATCAAGCCGCCTCCAGCATGGCGTAATTGACCGTTGTGCCGTGCCCGTTCTTCCAGTAAATATAAACCGATCAATGGACCAGAGGGAGATGGCTGGAGACGCCAGTCTTCCACATAGGCGCCGCTTGGTGCGAATTCAATCATGCAGTTACCGATGCGTTTTAATTGGGCCGGTTCCGGCCATCGGGCATGACCTTGGAACGCTGCACCACCATGCCAGCTGAGTTCGGTGCCATTCCATAGCGAGCTAGCAGCAAAACCCTCATAATTGGCCAGATGACGTAGTGTTTCTGTGGAATGTTCGGCAAGTGGCAAATCTGGTACATCGGTGTTGGCAGGCAAGCGTAGGTCAATCGAGAAATTCCTGCTTTGCAGCCAGTGTACTTGTGTGGTGCGATCCGAAAGGCCACTGGCAAAAGTAATC
>JAATFN010000430.1 GCA_015655165.1 Betaproteobacteria bacterium
ATTGCTCGACCCCGTGTTTCCCAGGTCCGGGCTCATTGATGGCCGCAAAGTCGCCCGATTCATCAAAAGCATGTTGTCGACAGAGCAATTTGAAGCACTAAAAAAGCCGTTTCAGGCAGTCTCGACAGATATTATTACCGGAGAAGAGGTCACCTTATCCACTGGCAATCTGATCGAGGCTGTACGGGCCAGCATTGCTGTACCGGGTATTTTTACGCCTGTCAGGCGAAGAGGGCGCATTCTTGTCGATGGTGGCCTTGTTAACCCTGTCCCCGTTAGTACGGTTAAAAAAATGGGGGCGAACTTTGTGATTGCTGTCGATCTGAATCACGATATCGTGACCAGCCGTATACAACACAAACGCGTCGACAACACTGACACAGTGACAGTACCACCATCCAAGATCGCACGTGTGATGGATGGCCTTAAAATATCTGACCATCAGGTCTTGCGGCAGCTTGGCATGTGGTTGGCTCCCGATGCGGCCAGCAATGCGCATAACAAGGCGACTCCGCCATTGCCGGGGATTTTCGATATGCTGTTGGCATCGATCTACATTTCCCAAGTCCAGATCACTAAAACCAATTTGATGTATAGCCAGCCCGATATACTGATTCAGCCACCACTGGGAAATATCCGGTTTCTGGAATTCGACCGCGCCGAGGAAATTATTGCGATCGGATATGAAAGTGCGAAAAGTGCATTGCAACCGATGAACGAGAAATTGCTTGGCTTATGAATTTACTTATTTTATTAAAAACATATGGTTATGTAATATTTTTAATGTTTTAGATTAACTATTTTTGACGGGGCACACATGTGTTTTCTATGTCCGTGCAACCATTAACGGATCGACTGACACCGTGTGCTTTAAGGTACGCAAGGCAAATGTCGAGCGCGTGTGGCGAATGCCTTTGACACGATATAGCGTATTGCGTAAAAAGCGCTCGTAGTGTTCGGAGCTGGTGACAGCGACTTTCACCAGATAATCATAGTCGCCAGTCACCAGATGGGCTTCAAGCACTTCCTGCATGTCGGCTAACAACATGCCGAACCGTTCCAGAGAGTCTCCATCATGATGGTCTAATGTGATTTCAATAAAAAATACCTCGGGAATGCCGATTTCCTTGGCATTGATAATCGCCGCATAACCGGTAATTGCCCCTCTGGCTTCCAGACGTTTCATCCGGGTCCAGCAGGGAGAGGACGATAGGCCAACTTGCTCGGCCAGTTCTGCAACAGTCAAGCGTCCATTTTTACTGAGGGCCGAGAGGATGCGACGATCAACCATATCGATGGCTTTTTCATCATCGGCCGGTTTGCTTTTTCTTTCAGAAGCATAAGCATTCTGTGTAGACATGATATGTTAACTTTATATGCTTTAATGAATTTACTTTATAGCATAAATAAGGAAAATATTCGTGGTTATACGCATTAAAATTTATCCCATACTGTACATCACAGGATAAAGCCGTATTGACCCATCACAGTTAATACGGCAACTAAAAATGCTTACCACGCATATGAACACAAAACTACAATTTTTGTTAGCGCCTTTGCTTTTTGCCAGCAACATGGTTGCCGCACGTTGGATTGGCGGGGAATTGCCGCCAATGACGTTGGCTTTTGGCCGTTGGCTGATTGCGGCACTGATTCTTCTGCCTTTTATTCTTCCAGTACTACGCACACATTGGCGCACACTTGTCACGCGCAAACACGACCTGGCGCTACTCGCTCTTTTGGGCGGCATATTAAGTGTTGCTCCACAGTACGCTGCAGCCCATTTCACATCGGCTGGACACATTGCGTTGGTTTTTGCATTAACACCGATTCTGGTTTCCATTATTGACCGTTTTGTATGGCGCATACCCCTGTCATTGATGGTTGTTATCGGTGCCATCGTGGCCTTTACCGGCATCGGCCTGGTCGTTTTTGAGGGGAGTCTGGCCAATCTGAGGCAGGTCAAGTTCAATATCGGTGACATCATTGCCTTGGTATCTGCCTTTGCCTGGGCAGCCTATACAGCACTATTAAAGCGGCGTCCGGTACAAATACCACCCATGTTACTGCTATGGGTAGTGTCAGCAGGTGCGGCAGCTGGGCTGTTATTGATTGTGCCGTTTGAATGGGCTGTATCAGGACATATACCCGCAATCACTTTGCGTGCAGCAGCAGGCATGTTATTTGTTGCTTTGGTCGCAGGCATTGCCGCTTATATCGTCTATGGCAAAGTTGTCGCCAAACTCGGTGCACCCAGAGCCAGCATGGCCATGTATCTGGTGCCTGTCTATGCATTCCTGATGGGGGCAGCTTTTCTGGGGGAAACGCTGTATACCTATCATCTCTTTGCTACCTTGCTGGTGTTTGCAGGGGTGGCATGTGCGACATTCAAGCCCCAAGCAAGATGGGTGCAACGCAAGTACGCATGACCTGATTGTTGCCGGCAGGCACAGCAGGTGGGGCTTTGGCAACACTTGTCCACAATTATGTAGGTAGTGCGTGCGACTATGTTGTACATTGATTGCATCTGCATTGCCCCATCCTCTGTAGAACACCGCGATTCATGGTTTACCCGAATGCATGGTATTGATTAATTACATAGGGGGGACGTATGAATAAAGTGCTTCAGCCGTTTCTTGTATGTATTGTGATACTTTGTTTTACCGGTGCTGCCAATGCTGTTTCTTACGTAGGCGCAGATATCGGTTTTACCGACTTTCCTTCTGGCAACACATTCCACAATGCCACGACTTCAAACAAGCGTGGCTATATCATGGGCATATACAGTGGCAATCGCCTTCATAAGAATTTTGCTGCAGAAGTAGGATATGTGATGATTACTCGCATCAAAATGCAGATTGCCGGTGCCGAACAAAAAGTCAGTGCCCATTTATTTCATGCCAGCGGTCTGGCTTATCTGCCGATGCCAGACAGTGTTCCCGCCATATTGGATGCTTATGGTCGCCTGGGGGTTGGTTATACCAGTGCTAAAGCAGGGGAAAGTAGTAACGCCAAGACCGCTTTGCTTTATGGTGTTGGCGCAGAGCTGAGATACTATCACTCAGTCATATTGAGGGCAGAAGTGCTGCGTATTCCAAATTTTGCTATTCAGAGCAACCCGGTGACAATTTATCAATTGGGTGTCCATATGAAGTTTTGATTTGCCAAGCTTGTATGTAAAAACACTCACCATAAAATACCAGGATGGCTTTAAGCCATGTTGGACATTGACAGAGATAAGCGACGAAATAGCCTTCATGGAAATCTGCTGTACCCGAATCCGATCTTTGATTCATCAAACAAGGGGGGTAAGTATGAAGAGAGTGATGTTGTCATTTCTGGTCTTGTTGTCCGTTTTCGGATTAAACAGTCAGGCAAATGCAGGTGTATACGCCGGTGTAGATGGTGGTTTTGCGACATTTGCATCCGGTTATAAATTGTTAAATACCAGTTCCTCCAGTAAAACAGGCCAGTTATTCGATATCCATGCCGGTTATCGTCTGGGAGAAATTATCGCAGCAGAAGTCGGTTACGCTAAAATTGCCAACGTGAAAGTCAATGTTGGCGGTAGCGAGAAAAATGTTAGTACAGATGTCTTTCATGTCAGTGGACTAGCCTATTTGCCACTGCCAACGTTGTTCACTGCCATGCTGGACATTTATGGACGTTTTGGCATCGGATACACGAAAGGGGCTGTTGACGATCATTCCCATAGCAAAACTTCGATGATCTACGGTATTGGTGCGGAATTCAATTATTTGCCACTGATCGCTTTCAGAGCTGAAGCACAACACATCCCGGATTTTGGTGTATCAAATAATCCACTAACGACTTTCAAGGTCGGTGTTAATGTTAAATTTTAAAAATAGTTAAATTTAAAATCAATGAGTTAAGTGTTTATTGTGATGTAAAACATTAAAAATGATCCTGATGTTGAGGGTCATTTTTTTTGCAATAGATCCCCTAAATTAGAGACATGGCTGCATAAAGTTGTCAAAATGTTAAATATGAAAATTTCATACAGCAAATACATATAGGCCGCCTATCGAGGGGTGCAGCATCATGCAAAGTAACCCGGATTTTTCGGAACTGTTTAACCAGACGCTGGAGCAAGCCATTGACAGTGTTGTTGTGATTGATACTGACAACAGGGTGATATTTTTTAACCGGGCTGCAGAGCAATTGTGGGGCTATAGTCGGGAAGAGGTGATTGGCAAGAATGTCAAGATGCTCGTTCCATCTGAAATACAGTCACACCATGACCACTATATCGATACCAACCGCCAAACCGGCGTCAACCATATTGTCGGTACATTCAGAACTGTGCCGATTCACTGCAAAGATGGTTCCCGTTGCTGGGGCTCCATGTCAATTTCCAAAGTCGAGAGTGCCGGCAAAATTCTCTACACTGCATTTATCAAAGATGTGACAGATCAGCATGAGGCCGAAGAGCATGCCCGGTTACTGTCACTGGTGGCTGACCAGACCGACAATGCCATCATCATTACCAATGGACAATGGGAAATTGTCTATGTGAATGCAGGTTTTAGCCGGATGTTCGGCTATACCTTCGAGAAGGTACAAGGCCAGTACCCGACATCGGTATTAACGCCCAACGTAGAACAAAGTACGGTAGAAAAAATTCAGCAACGCTTGTCCCAAGGACGCGCCTTTAACGCTGAAGAAATCACCTACATGGCCGGTGGTGAAAGAATGTGGTGTAGTGTGACATCGAATCCGGTGTTTGATGCAGCCGGCAACTTGCGCAATACTGTTAGTGTATTAACAGATATTACTCATTCCAAAATGCATGAAGTACTCCAGCACCGGGTGCTGGAGGCCATGGCAAAGGAAGAGCCGCTGGAAGACATCATGGATTTGGTTTGTCGTGAAATAGAACGCATTGTTCCTGAGGTTGTTACCTCCATTTTACGTGTGGACGGGAACCATACCTTGCGCCCGTTAGCCAGCCCCAGTTTACCGGCGTCTTATTGTCTGGCAATCGAAGGATTGCCAATTGGTGAAGGGGTCGCTTCTAGCGGGACAGCAGCGTACCGTGGTGAGGAAGTGATTGTCTCTGATATTGAAAACGACCCGTTGTGGACTCATTACAAAGCGCTGGTTTTGCCATTGTCATTGAACAGTTGCTGGGTTACGCCGATTAAAGGCAGTCATGAGCGCATCCTTGGTACGCTGGCGTTCTACCGTACAGAATTTCGTACACCGACAACATTTGACAGGCAACTAGTCGATGTCATCGTACCGTTATGTGCACTGGCACTAGAACGTGAAGAAAGTCGCGCACATATACGCCAACTGGCATTTTATGACAACCTGACCGAGCTTCCCAACCGTAGCCTGTTACTTGCAGAGGCAGAGCGCGCATTGCACGAAGCGCAGCGCCAAAAAACAGGTCTGGCTGTTTTTTTTATTGATCTTGACCGTTTCAAGCAAGTCAATGATACGTTGGGACATCCCGCAGGCGACAAGTTATTGCAAATTATTGCCGAGCGCCTTCAGCAAAGCAGACGTCATACGGATATCGTGGGGCGTCTGTCAGGGGATGAATTTGTTGTCGTATTACCCCAATGTGATCGTGAACATGTCGTAGAAATTGTCGAGCAACTACGGTTAAGCATGAGTCAGCCTTGTCTGGTTGGCGGGGTTATGTTGGCGCCATCGGCAAGTATCGGTATTAGTGTGTTCCCGCACGATGGCCATGATATGGGCACCTTGATTCATCGTGCCGATATGGCAATGTACCAGGCTAAAAGTGCGGGGAGAGGGCGATACAGTTTTTTCAGTCATGAATTAAACCAGTTGACGCAAGAGCGTCAGGCGCTGGAAAGTGCATTACGCAGTACTCTGGAAAACAACCAGCTTCAATTGTATTACCAGCCACAAATAAGCATGGAAGGAGGATATCTGTATGGTGTCGAGGCACTGGCAAGGTGGCATCATCCTGAATTGGGGATTATTTCTCCGGTACGGTTTATCGCACTGGCTGAAGAGTGCGGATTGATCGGTGAACTAGGCCAATGGGGTATTAAAGAAGCTTGCCGTCAATTGGCTATCTGGCGACGTCAAGGCATCCATATACCGGTGGTTTCTGTTAATTTGTCACCGACAAATTTCCATAATCTGGATCTGCCGGGCATGATCATGCATACCTTGAAAGAGCACGATCTTGATGTGAAAGACCTCACTATTGAGATTACCGAAAATATCTTGGTGGATACCAATCCCAGTATCATGAAAACCATTAGTGAAGTCCACGCCTATGGTATCCGTTTATCGGTCGATGATTTTGGTACCGGTTATTCCAGTCTGAGTTATTTACGTCGTTTCCCGATTCAGGAATTGAAACTGGACAGCAGTTTTGTGAAAGATCTCGAGTATGACCACACTAGCCGGGCATTGAGCGCTGCAGTTATCCGTATCGGTGAAAGCCTGCAATTGACTGTTGTTGCCGAAGGGATTGAAACCGATCAGCAGCACGCCATTCTCAAAGAGCAGGGATACCACGTAGCGCAAGGATATTTGTTTTCCCAGCCCTTGCCGGCGACTGATTTTGAAAAATGGGTTACCGATGCGCTTATTGCCGGGAAAATCACAAATAAGGTTTCAACATAGAGGAAAGCTACTGGTGGTAGTTGCCGGTCGCCAGAGCAATCTCCCGCAAAAAACAGAATAAACCGGTAATTAATGTCGCCATCGCGACGATAAACAAGAACGATATCGTGCTAGACGGGTCTTTGTTCAGTTCGGAACCAACAAATATGGCTGCAATGACAAGACAGACAAAGAGTGCACAACACGTACATAAGGTAATGGCGGAATGCACCCAGAAAGTTCTGCGGTTCAACACCATCAACTCGATGTTGTATTTCTGCCGGTCTTTGTCATCCATCGCATTGAGCACGCGTGTACGATCGATAATACGGCCTAAACGCCCTGAAATGACACCCAATATAGACCCGACGCCGGTCAGTAAAAAAACAGGAGCAACAGACTGTTGAATAGCGTGGGCAACGTTGATGACATAGTTTGCGTTTTCTAGCATGGGTAGTATCGGTAGTGGATTTGACTGTATCTATTATAGTGGCATTGGACTGTTGTGTAGTACTTGCAGTGCGCAGCCTGTATAAAGATCATCGTGTCGGCAGTTTATTTGGCATACAAATAAAAAACAGGAGCAGCACATGTGTGCAACCCCTGTTTTTATATACAGTAAAGAAACGGTACCGTTACTTGCTCTCTTCGGAAATAAACCGGTAGATAGCCGCGCCGATGATGGCACCGACAATTGGTGCCAACCAGAATAACCAGAGTTGCGAGACAGCCCAGTCACCTACATAGAGGGCAACACCAGTACTTCTTGCAGGGTTGACCGATGTGTTGGTCACAGGAATACTGATCAAATGGATCAATGTTAATGCCAGGCCGATTGGAATTGGCGCAAAACCAGCCGCTGCATGCTTGCTTGTTGCACCCAAAATGACAATCAGGAAAAAGGCTGTCAATACGACTTCACACACCAGCGCCGACAATAAAGAATAGCCGCCAGGGGAATGTTCACCGTAACCGTTGGATGCAAAACCATGGGCAACATCGAAACCTGTCGCACCACTGGCAATGATATACAACACACCACCTGCAGCAATACCGCCAATGACCTGAGCAACAATGTAAGGCAGTAGCTTGTTGGCAGGGAAACGCCCACCAACCCACAAGCCGACCTATACTGCCGGGTTGAAATGCCCGCCAGAGATATGGCCGACTGCAAATGCCATGGTTAACACTGTCAGGCCGAAGGCGAGTGCGACGCCTGCAAAACCGATTCCTAACTCAGGGTAGGCTGCGGCGAGTACTGCACTGCCACAACCGCCTAATACAAGCCAGAACGTACCTAAAAATTCTGCGACAACTTGTTTCATTTCATGATTCCTTATTCTAAATATTGATGGTGCAACATGCGCAAACAATGCCAAAGAGCACTGCACGAACATCGCTATCACTGCTTTATTGCTGCAAAGCAATGATTATGCTACCACAGGAATATTACTGTTTTGTATTCATAATCTGACAGAACCTTTTAGAATCCATCGCTATGCGCTCTAGACCTATTGATATCTGAATTTGGGTCTAGTCTTAATTATTGGGGTGATTGAAACGTTATATTCCATGTGCAAAAGAGCAATCAGGTGGGGTACATGCAAGTGAAGCAAGTTGATTTTGGTACTGTATTTTGAGATGGCCGGCATAAACCTTGCGTAAGACTCCAGGAAATACTTTTGTCATCTTCTTTTACTCATGTTACATACCAAGCAAGACACGCTACATAACATGCCACATCTGGCAGACGAATATATCGATAACGGTATATTGCGCAACAAGTTGATGCTCTTACTGGACTCGACCGGCGAGGGATTTTATGGCATTGACATGGATGGATGTTGCACATTTATTAACCGTGCAGGCGCACAAATGCTTGGTTATTCAGCGGATGAATTGATTGGCCGCAACATGCATGATCACATTCATTGTCGTCATCCAAATGGCACGCATTATCCTGAAGAGCATTGTCCTATTTTATTGGCCTATAAAATAGGACAGTCTTGCCGGGTTGATGATGAAGTGTTTTGGCGATCGGACGGCACATCTATTCCTGTCGAATATGCATCCTATCCCATCATCGAGGAAGACAACGTCTGCGGTGCAGTCATTACATTCAACGATATTTCAAAGCGTAAACAGGCGGAAATCGAGCTGCAGCAAGCCAAAGCCGAGCTTGAATTGCATGTTGACGAACGCACGCAAGCCTTGTCTGCCGCGCTAAAACAAGTGCGCGAGCTATCTGCCCATGCCAACTCTGTACGGGAAGAAGAACGCACAAGAATTGCCCGGGAAATCCATGACGAGCTTGGTAGCTTGTTAATTGCATTGAAACTCGATGTGAACTGGATGGCCAGGCGTGTCGCCGATCTTGAACCGGTTGCCAAAAAGTGCGAAACAATGAACCGGTCGATAGAAACCGCTGTCGTGGAAGTTGGGCGCATTATTACCGACTTGCGTCCGAGTATTCTTGATCATCAATGGTTGATTGCCGCTTTGGAGTGGCAAGCACAGGAGTTCTCCGAATCGACCGAGTTGCCTTGCGACATTCAATTTCATATCGAACCTGATGCCCCGATTCCTCAAGGGGCAATTGCGATTGCCACCTTCCGGATATTTCAGGAAATCCTCAGCAATGTTGCCAGACATGCATTTGCTACACGTATACGTATCAGTATGCATTTGTCTACGACGGAACTGGTCATGGAAGTCGAAGACGATGGTATCGGGGCTTCTGCCAAGGCATTGGAAGACTCCCGGTCTTATGGTGTGATGGGGATGCGTGAACGTGCTTTGCACTTTTCCGGGACATTGCGTATTACCAATTGCAATAATGCACCAAGACGAGGCACATTGGTACGACTCACACTCCCATTAACCAATCGACTGGACGACTAATATGATTCGGCTTTTATTATGCGATGACCATCGTATTGTCCGGGAAGGGCTAAAGCAAATTCTCGCCGAGACCGGTGATATTGAGGTTGCAGCCGAGTGTGTTAACGGACCGGAGGTCCTGGAGAAGGTCCAGACTGAAATTATCGATCTGGTCTTGCTGGATATCGCTTTGCCCATACAAGACGGTATGGAAGTTTTACGTCTTCTGAAACTCCGGATGCCGCGCTTACCGGTATTGATGCTCTCAACCTACCCGGAAAAGCAATATGCGGCGCGTTGTTATCGTCTGGGCGCGGCAGGTTACCTCAATAAAAGTGCGGATATCGACCAGTTAACCGAAGCAATCCGTAAAACGGCGAATGGCGGCATTTATGTCAGCCCGCAATCGGCAGAAAGCCTTGCGGCACAATTAAGTCCGGCCTTGCTTAACAATAAGCAGATGGCTTTGCACGACACCTTGTCACATCGGGAATATCAGGTATTCGAATTGATTATCACCGGTAAGGGCGTGAAAGATATTGCCGATCAATTGGCATTAAGTCCGACCACTGTTAGCACTTACCGCAGCCGGATTCTGGAAAAAATAGGTGTGACAAACGATGTTGGTATTGCGATGTATGCAGTCAAGCATCATCTTTTAACGCTATAGCACTCTGATGCCATTTTGTAGTTAAAAGACTACAACAAGGCATGAATTTATGACATCCAACATGCAATGGCATAGCACTTGCATTCTTTCACCTGTGTATGTAATTACCACTATTACTCACCAGAGCAGGGGAAAATATGTCAACGTCTTCAGACAACAACGTCTTTCATACTTATGATGCACAGCGCGCAGGCAATACCTGTTCATGCGGCAGTCATGCGACCCAGGACCAGCATGAAGAAGCATTACGCCTTGAACGTGCCCAACATGTCGAACACTTAAGTAATGATGTTGTTGAAGAATCCGTCATGCGTGCGTTGTTTCCTGACATAACGCAACGGCGTCATTTTCTGCGGGCAGCAGGCATCAATACTGCACGGGCGGCGATTGCAAGCGTATTGCCACTGGGCGCCTTGCAAGCGATGGCGCAAGAAAAAGCGGGTGCCCCTGAAAAGAAAAATCTGAACATCGGCTTTATTGCCATTACCTGCGCAGCTCCGCTGATTATGGGTGATCCGCTGGGATTTTATCGCCAACAGGGCTTGAATGTCACATTGAATAAAGTGGCAGGTTGGGCATTAATCCGTGACAAGATGATCAATAAAGAACTCGACGCATCCCAGTTTTTGTCGCCAATGCCGTTGGCCATGTCGATGGGGGTTGGTAGTAATCCCGAACAAATGCGCATTGCATCGATGCAAAATATCAACGGGCAAGCGATTACATTACATCTCAAACACAAAGACAAGCGCGACCCCAAACAATGGAAAGGGTTCAAGTTTGCGA
>JAATFN010000077.1 GCA_015655165.1 Betaproteobacteria bacterium
GCAAACTGCGTTCACGCTTTTTGATTGTATCGAATTTGCAAACCAGCGATCCGACCCATATCATAGAAGGCAATGAACGTGTTGTACGTCCGCGTTTGTCGGATGCAAAATTTTTCTTCGAACAAGACAAGAAAAAAACACTGGCAGACCGCATTCCATTGCTTGCCAATGTTGTCTATCACAATAAACTGGGCAACCAGTTGCAACGCACAGAACGTGTACAACACCTGGCAGTGTCGATTGCAACGCTGATAGGTAGCAATACGGCATGGGCAGAACGTGGTGCCTTGATGGCAAAAGCCGACCTGTTAACCGATATGGTCGGTGAATTCCCCGAACTGCAAGGCATCATGGGGACGTATTATGCGCGTCATGATGGTGAACCCGATGAAGTGGCACTAACTGCTTCCGAGCACTATCAGCCACGTTTTTCCGGAGACGCATTACCCAGTACTGCTACTGGTACTGCTGTGGCACTTGCCGACAAACTGGAAACACTAGTCGGTATCTGGGGCATCGGTTTACATCCTACAGGCGACAAGGATCCGTTTGCATTGCGTCGTCACGCGTTAGGCATTTTGCGGATGTTATTGGAAAAGCAATTACCGGTATCGGTTACGGCTTTGGTTGCTGCGACAGTGCAACTCTTTAATGGCAACAGCAACTTCAAAGATCCCGGCATTGATGTTACCGCCTTTCTGTACGATCGTCTGCGTGGCTTACTACGTGAACGTGGCTATAGCGTCAACGAAGTCGAAGCGGTCGTAGCACAACAACCTGATACATTGAACAATGTGACAGCACGACTGGATGCAGTGCAAGCATTTGCGGCATTACCACAAGCCGAAGCATTGGCAGCGGCAAACAAGCGCATTACCAATATCCTCAAAAAAATTGAAGGAGAAATTCCTCGTACTGTAGATATCACTTTATTGCAAGAAGCTGCAGAACAGAAACTCTTTACTGCGATGGCAAATGTCAAGCCGCAAGTCGATTCGGCATTTGCCCACAATGACTATAGCAGCGCATTACAGTCGCTTGCCCAGTTGCGTGAGGATGTGGATGCCTTTTTTAAAGATGTCATGGTCAATGTGGAAGATACCAAATTGCGTCACAACCGTCAGGCATTGCTTGCGCAGTTGCACGAGATGCTTAATCAGGTTGCCGACATTTCCAAACTTGCTGCCTAATTGTCACCATGCCATCTTTTAGTGGAGTTGCGATGAAACTGATCATTTTAGATCGTGATGGTGTCATCAATCATGACTCAGATGTATTTATCAAGTCCCCGGACGAATGGATGCCGATCAAAGGCTCGCTAGAGGCGATAGCCCGTTTGAATCAGGCGGGCTATCATGTCATCGTCGCGACCAATCAATCGGGTATCGCTCGCGGTTTATTCGATATGACAACATTAAATGCGATTCATCAGAAAATGCACACGGCCGCACAACAAGCAGGTGCCACGATTGATGCTATTTTCTTTTGTCCGCATGCAGCAGACGACCATTGTGAATGCCGCAAACCAAAGTCTGGTATGTTTCATGAAATTGCAAAACGTACCGACACAAAATTGCAGGGAGTTCCAACAGTTGGAGACTCCTTGCGCGACTTGCAAGCAGGTGCGGCGGCAGGATGTACACCTTATCTGGTACTAACCGGTAAAGGTGAAAAAACACTGGCCAAAGGCGGTCTACCCCCCAATACCACGGTATACGCAGATCTTTCTGCTGTTGTTGATGTGTTGCTTGATGCAACATCGCAAACCACTTCATAAAGACCGGCGACACCCTTCAGGAGATTCATCTTGCGCTTTGTTCTTTTTATACGGTCATTACTGTTTACGCTGGCTATTATGATTGCCACTATTATCTGGTCATTTGTCTGTATTGTAGTTTCTCCATTTCCCTATCGCGTGCGCTATTACGTTACATCACGCTGGAATTTGTTTGTCATTCTTGCCGCCAAATGGATTTGCGGCATTCATTATGAAATCAAAGGCTTGGAAAATCTGCCTGATGCACCTGCGGTTTTATTATCCAAACACCAGTCAGCATGGGAAACCATTTTCTATCTACTGGTCATGCCCCGTCCGCTGGTTTTTGTCTTTAAAAAAGAATTGATCTACATCCCCTTTTTTGGCTGGGGTATCGGATTATTACGCATGATTCCGATTGACCGCAGCAAGGGGGTCGATGCATTTGCCCAGGTTGTCAAACACGGTAGAAACCGGCTCGCCAATGGCCAATGGATCATTATGTTTCCTGAAGGAACACGTATTGCTGTGGGTCAAAAGGGCAAATATAAACTTGGTGGTGCACGCCTTGCTGTCGAAACAGAAACCGTTGTCGTGCCAATTGCCGTGAATTCTGGTGAACGTTGGCCGAAGCACTCTTTTATCAAGAAACCTGGCAAAATTACGGTATCGATCGGCAAGCCGATTTCCCCAAAAGGTTTAAATCCAACAGAGCTCAACACGTTAGTCGAAAGTTGGATAGAATCAGAGATGCGTGTGATTTCTCCTGCTGTTTACACGCAAAATAACTCTTAACGGTACACTGACAATTTTGCGCTGGAATCCATTGAAACTACTTCGTCGTTCTCCACCTGATCCAAACCAACTGAGCCTTCAGCTGGATTTGTTTACTACGGATGAGGCCTCGCGTACCTTAAAACAGGTGGAACCGGCGCCAGCAATACCGCCTGTGGCTAAAGCACCGCCTCAAACACCGCCAAAGACCACAGGAAACCGTAAAATCGTCATTGGCAAGCACACACTGCCGTACACCTTACTACGTTCCAAACGCCGCACAATCGGTTTTTTAGTGAACGATGACGGTTTACGTGTGACAGCACCGAAATGGATTACGATTGCCGACATCGAAAGTGCCATCACAGAAAAGTCGCGCTGGATTTTTACTAAACTGAATGAACATCGCGAAAGTTCTGCCCGGCGCTTGCAGCCACAAATGCAGTGGTGTGATGGTGCGCAACTCCCCTATCTGGGTTGTGACATCACATTGAGACTGTGCGCGCAACAACGATTAGGTGTAATTTTTGATAGTGCCACCAATGAATTGATGATCGGTTTGCCAGCCCATGCTGGCGAGCAACAATTGAAAGACCGTGTCCAAGGCTGGCTGCAAGAGCGCGCCAAGGTACTCTTTAGCGAGCGTCTGGCATTTTACGCAGAAAAACTTGGCGCGTCCTACAGTGCCTTTGCACTGTCATCGGCTACAACGCAATGGGGTTCTTGCACATCCGATGGCAAAATCAGGTTGAACTGGCGTCTGATGCATTTTTCCTTGCCGATTATCGATTATGTTGTCGCGCATGAACTGGCACATTTGCGTGAAATGAACCATGGTCCGCGTTTCTGGCAAACCGTCCAATCGATCTTTCCGGAGTTCGAGACTGCCAAAAAGACATTGCGCAACAATGGTCCTGAAACCTTACCTATTTTTTAAGCCGGCATAGCCGTTAAAGACACAACAAAAAACGCATCAAGGCAGGCTGCCTGATGCGCTTTTTTGTGTACTTACGTATTAACCCAACAAATGCTTCGCATGAAAGGCAATATGGTCTTCCATAAACGTTGAAATAAAATAATAGCTATGGTCATAGCCTGGTTGACGACGTAGTATCAATGGCTGGTTGGCGGTCTTGCAGGCAGCTTCGAATGACTCTGGATAGAGCTGCTCTTCAAGAAACTTGTCAGCAAGGCCTTGATCGATCAGAATCCCACCCGGATAAGGCCTTGTACATTGTTGCATTAAGTGCGATGCATCATAAGCTTCCCAAGCAGCAGTATCATTACCCAAATATGCCGAAAACGCTTTCTTGCCCCATGCGCATTGCACAGGATTGGCAATCGGCGCAAATGCCGAGACAGACTTGAATTTGTCTTGATGACGTAACGCCAATACCAGTGCGC
>JAATFN010000173.1 GCA_015655165.1 Betaproteobacteria bacterium
ATGCGCGCGAGATGTTATTGGCCGACCTGACAGAAGCGCCAACCATCGAGCAGCTAGCACGTGGTTGCGGCATCAACACATTCCAGTTAAAACAGGATTTTAAACTGATGTTTGGCAAGCCCATTCATGCACTTTACCAACATGCACGTATGCAACATGCATGGGCATTGATTGAATCAGGCAACGTGAGCGCGACTGAAGCAGGTAAATTAGTTGGCTACACCAATATGAGCCACTTCGGTGTGGCATTTCGTAAAGCCTTTGGCATATTGCCTGGACAACTGAAACGAAAAATCCAGTCACCCACCGGCTAAGACACGGCACAGCACTGGCTGGATACTTGCCCTTAGTAATTTCTAGACGTCCCTGACAGACTCGGTCAAGCGTTTTTGCATGTCGGTAAAGGCCTGGATATTTTTTTCCAGATACGTCCCCATCATGCCCTGCATGGCATGGCCATAGTATCGGATAATTTCCGATAACGCTTCACTTGAAAGCATGTGCGAGCCTTGCGACTCTTCTTCCAAAATGATCTGCAACAAGACAGAATGCGTCAGATCATTACCGCTTTTTGCATCCACAACAGAAAAAACCTGCTGCGCCAACACCAGCTTCTTCACATCGCTTAAAGTGATATAGACACTAGTCTGGGTATCATAGAGACGGCGGTTCGGGTATTTTTTAATGACACGCGCGGTGTTGTTCGGTGTACTGTGCATCTGTAGTTCGCTTATTTCCTATAACTGAGTCTGGCAGAATTGTTGCCATGCCTTGCGTAATTTATGCATTATAGACATGGGCTTTCACGTTATCCTATTCATTTCGACCAGTCATAAGATAATTACATATCTCACGAACATCGGACAACAACCTCGAAACCCTGCATAATTCCATTAAAATGCACGATATTTATCACAATTCGCGACAACTTAACCTTATTATCCAGTCAGGAACATTTTTCCTGCCATTACCGTTATGTATATGATCGCCATTGCATGGCTCTATGTTGTACTGATGATGTCTATTACCGAGACAAGCATCACGGCCGGCATCATGACATGCATTGTGTACGGCATCGTCCCTCTATCGGTAGTGCTCTATATTGTCGATGCGCCACGACGACGCAAGAACCGTCAACGCAAGGCATTGGACCAACATATGTCAACAAAAGACAGCAAACCGCCAAGTGCTTGATGGCACTGGATTAGCGAGCAATTGTTTGTATTATCTGGCAGACTGGTCGAGTGTTTGCAAAAACTCATCCAGATCGCTTAATTTATCCGCCAGAATATCGCCATCCTCGATTTGCCGTTCACTCATCGTTTTTTTTAATTCATCCATGTTTTTCTTTGCGTCGGCAGATGGCGTTACAGCATGCGATGCTGCCAGACGATAGAGTGCATAGGCCACAACCAGATAACGGGAATTGTTACCAACATGTTGATAAATGAGGCCAAGCCGGTTTTGTGCCGGCGCAAAACCCTGTGCTGCCGATTGACGATACCAGGCAATAGCCAACTGGTCGGATGGCACTACGCGTCCGTTACTATACGCCTCACCCAGTTTAAACTGTGCTTCCGGATCACCGCTCTCGGCCGCAGACCGATAGGCTTCAGCAGCCAACAGCTTGTTATTCAATGCCTGGCGGCCAACACTGTTTGCAGTAGAGGGCGGCAACACCAAATGACCGTAAGAAGCCTCATGCACAGTATCGTTGTCGACAAGAGAGACGCCCCCTTCACCACCGGCTTCCAAAACCGCAATCGTGGTTTGTGACGTCCACAAGGATGCCAGCAAGATAATCGCAAACAGCACAACAAGCACAATAATCGCAATTCGTACCTCTTTGTTTTTGCCATCCACGACTGTCTCCCTTCCCAAGGATCACGTCATTGCTTGTTGACAACACACAGATAAATACGCTTTACGTCAGTTTATTTCAACCAAATCAATGCTGCCATGCGCCCTGTTGTTTTATCACGCCGATATGAATAAAACCGCTCTTTTTCAGTTACGGTACACATGCCTGCACCACATACATGTTGTACGCCAACCGCATCCAGACGCAATCTTGCCAACTGGTAAATATCGGCAAGATATTTACCAGCCTTACCCGGCACAGCAACAAACGCCTGCCTGGCAGCCGCATCTTGCGCCACAAACGTATCGAATACATCCTGCCCGACCTCGAATTGTCCTGGACCAATTGCCGGACCCAACCATGCCGTGATTTCTGCCGCACCCATACGCTGCATTGCCAAGACCGTGTTCTCCAGCACACCCGCGGCCAGACCACGCCAACCGGCATGCGCGGCACCCACCACAGTGCCGGCCACGTCGCTCAACAAAACAGGTAAACAGTCGGCCGTCATGATGGTGCACACAATACCACGCTGGCTAGTAACACTGGCATCGGCCTCGCACGTATCGGCCGCGACTGCTGCTGCATCCACCACATGTGCGCAATGCACTTGGGTTAACCACACCGGTGAACCCGGCAAAATCCGGGTGATCAAACCACGGTTGGTCTGTACTGCTACAGGATCATCATTGACATGCATCCCCAGATTCAATCCGCCACCGCCAATGCCGTCATCGTAAGGCGCAACACTCACCCCGCCACTGCGCACGGTCATGCAGGCACCCACCCCTTGAGGCAGATCTGTCCAGCGGGGAATCATCAGTGTCATGCCTGCTTATCCTTGATCCGAATTGCCGAAAAATCAATACCGGCCAGTTTCAGTAGCATTGCAAAGTCTTCAGCCAACGGCACCACCCATTCGGATTTTTTCTCTGTTTCCGGATGGACCAGTCCCAAACGATAGGCTTGCAATGCCTGACGCGTAAAATAATGATTCAGATAGGCTTTTCCATATAATGCGTCACCGACCAATGCGTGGCCAATCGACTGCATATGAACACGAATCTGGTGTGTGCGACCTGTTTCCAGTTGACATAGGACGAGGCTGACTGCCTTGCCATCGATATCGCCTTCGGCCAGACGCTGATAATGGGTTACCGCAGGTTTGGCGGTCATGTTGTGGGAAACAGCCATTTTAAGGCGGTCTTTTGTGTGCCTTGCTATCGGTGCATCAATACGTCCAGATAAATCGGGCGTACCCCAGACAAGTGCCAGATACTGACGTTTGACAGTACGGGCTTGCAACTGGCGTACCAGATCTGTTTGGGCAATCAAGGACTTGGCAACCACCATCAAACCATTGGTATCCTTGTCCAGTCGATGCACAATACCGGCACGGGGCACATTACTCAAGGCCGGACAATAGTGGAGTAAACCGTTTAATAATGTACCGCTCCAGTTACCGGCGGCCGGGTGCACAACCAGACCGGCTGGCTTATTCACTACGATAATGGCATTATCTTCATAGACAATGTCCAATACCATCGGCTCGGGCTTGTATGCCAGCTCTTCAGGCGCGATTTGTGGAGTAACGACGACCAGCTCGTCACCGACCATTGTCATTTTAGTACGACCAGGCGCACCATCGACCATCACATGACCTGCCTCAATCCATTGCTGGATACGGCTTCTGGAGTATTGGGGTATCAGGGTAGACAATACTTTATCGAGGCGGATCCCGCAGGCATCCTCGTCCAACTGGAGTGAAATGGGCTCTAACGTGTCGGATATATCATTGATGACATCATCTTGGTCAATGATGTCGTCTATATTGGTTGCAATTGTTTTATTCATCAAATGGGGGCTTGGTCCAGACATCAGATATAATCGGTAAATCGAAATTTTCTTTATTGCGCCTAGTTTACACGTCATGCAAAAAATCTTATTGAAATTGGTTGCCGCAGTTTTTGTTGTATCTTTATCTGCATGTGGTTTATTGCCAGAAGCCAGAGATGAAACCGCAGGCTGGACAGCACCTAAATTATACGCCGAAGCGAAAGAAGAACTTGATTCCGGCGGTTATGACCGTGCCATTCAGCTGTTAGAAAAACTGGAATCACGTTATCCGTTTGGCACTTATGCACAACAGGCACAAATGGATATTGCCTATGCCTACTACCGTCAGGCAGATACCGCGCAGGCATTAGCGACTGTCGACCGCTTTATCAAGCTGTATCCGAATCATAAACACGCCGATTATATGTACTATCTGCGTGGCCTGATTAATTTCGGTAGCCGCACCAGCATTTTCTACAACCTGTTAAGCCAGGACAATACCGAACGGGATCCACAAGCTGTGCGTGACTCTTTCGACTCATTTAAACTTCTGGTTGATCGTTTCCCCAATAGTTCCTATACGCCGGATGCGATTTTACGGATGAAGTATCTGGTGAATGCCATGTCGCAATACGAAGTGCACGTAGCCAATTATTATTTACGTCGCGGTGCATATGTATCAGCGGCCAACCGTGCCCAATCCGTCATTAAAGACTATCCGGATTCCCCGTCCACAGAAGAAGCGTTATTCATCATTCGTAATGCGTATAACGCACTGGGACAAACCCAGCTGCGCGATGATACACAACGTATTATCGATGCGAATTACCCCAACAGCAAATTTGTTTCCGGCACAGGAAAAGCAAAAGAAACCAGCTGGTGGCAACTCTGGTAAG
>JAATFN010000054.1 GCA_015655165.1 Betaproteobacteria bacterium
AACACCGATTGTCAGGCCTTCTATACCATCACGGCTAGCAAGCTCCAATGCAGCATCCAGAATTGTCGCCCGTGTCATCTCGCCTTTACGCATCGCTTTGTCACGTTTGGCTACCGCAGTGTGTCTCTCTTTTACCATGTTACGTCCCCTGCTACCGTTTTCATGCTGGCATGATGACCGCTTATCTACCTTTAACCGGTAGACGTAGCCATCACGCAAAATTTAATAGTACGATCGTACTATTATTCATTAGGCAGCAAATGTCAAATGGTTTTCTTATGGGGAATGTGCGCAAACATTAAAAATGCTGTGATAATGCCGTTGCAGAAGGCAATGCGTCCTAAAGCGTCGCTTTTTCAATCAACCGGCGATCCCGCTTTGTCGGACGCCCTTTGAGGGTCCGGGATGGTTCGGTAAATAATTTGCGGTTTTCAAGTTCCAGACGGCGCTTGGCGGCACTTTCTTCTGTTTCTGTATATAAATGCTGGGCAATGGTTGCCGATCCGCGCTTTTCTGCCAGCGCTTTGACCACAACGTTCCATTCGGTCGTACCTTGATTAATCCAGAGCCGGTCATGCACTTTGACACTGCGGGATGGTTTGGTCTTTTCATCATTTAACTTGACCTTGCCACTGTCGACTGCATCGGTTGCCAGCGAACGCGTTTTAAAAAAACGTGCCGCCCATAACCATTTATCAATACGTACCGAGTCTACCATTGTATTGCTGTTCTGAAATATTGTTATAGTAAGCCTACCTTACGCTGCTATTTATGTACATTCAATAGCACTCGATGGCCAATGCCACACCCATGCCGCCGCCAATGCATAAACCTGCCAAACCGCGTTTCGCATGACGCCGACGCATTTCATGCAGCAAAGTCACGACAATACGTGCTCCTGAAGCGCCAATGGGGTGCCCCAGTGCAATCGCACCACCATTGACATTGATTTTATCAGTGTCCCACCCTATCTCGCGATTAACAGCAATCGCTTGTGCGGCAAATGCTTCGTTCAATTCCATCAAATCCAGATCATCCGTTTTCCAGCCGGCTTTTTGTAAACAAAGCTGTACAGCTGGGACTGGCCCCAACCCCATCACAGCCGGGTCAACACCAGCAGAAGCATAAGCACTGATACGTGCTAATACCGGTAAACCCAGTTTGGCAGCAATATCAGCCGATGCGACAATGACAGCTGCTGCACCATCGTTAAGACCGGATGCATTGCCTGCTGTAACTGTACCGTCTTTCGCAAAAGCAGGACGCAAACCTGCAATGGATGCCATCGTCGCGTCATACCGGATAAATTCGTCGGCATCAACAACGGTTGTGCCTTTCTTGCCGACAACGTCAACCGGAAGAATTTCGTCTTTGAATTTACCCGCGACTTGTGCAGCTTGCGCTTTATTTTGGGATGCCACTGCAAACGCATCCTGTTCGTTGCGTGTAATGCCATACTGTCTGGCAATATTTTCTGCGGTCACACCCATATGATAGTGATTGTACGCATCCCATAGCCCATCGGAAATCATGGTATCTGTCAACGTCGCATCCCCCATGCGAAACCCCTCACGCGAATGCGGCAACACATGTGGTGACAAACTCATACTCTCTTGTCCACCGGCAATGACGATTTCGGCGTCACCACATAAAATCGCCTGCGCTGCCAAATGAATAGCCTTTAACCCGCTACCGCAGACCTTGCCAACCGTAAACGCCGGCACCACATGGGGTATGCCACCATAGATGGCAGCCTGTCGTGCAGGATTTTGCCCGGCACCGGCTGTTAGCGCCTGACCCAGGATAACTTCACTGATATGCGCTGGCGCAATATGGCTTTTGGTTAACAACCCGCGAATTAATTGCGCCCCCAAGTCCGATGCCGGCGTCGTCGATAAGGCACCACCAAATTTACCGATCGCTGTTCTTTGTGCTGCCACAATTACTACGTCACGCATGCCTTCCTCCAGATTAGATCATTAGATTTATTGATAGCATACCGTGATGGTCGCTATATCTATATTAACACCTCCAATCGGCAATGGACCAATGCACTCTCCGCCATGGCAGCTTCAAACTTATCAAACACTCTACGACCAAAGTCGGCTATCCATAACAAGCACAGGAATCTATATTCCCTATCACAGATCGCAAACAAGGCGACGAAATGTGATGCGGGCACGCCTTGCCTGTATCTTGTGATTGCACCCGTACCACGGGTGCAATCAATTTTAATAAAAATTAATTCATAGGAGACAGGCGATATGCAAAATAACGATGTCATATCAGCCGTCATCCGGCATCCCAAATATCAGGAGTTGCTGCGTAGACGGAATCGCATGAGTATGCAGTTTTTTGTGGTTACACTCATTATTTATTCAGGTTTTATTCTCACCCTTGCATTCGATCCCGAACTATTCGGTCGCCCCATTGCCAGTAATATGACCCTGAGTATTGGCGTTTTAACAGGCACAATCGTTGCTGTCAGTGCTGTTGTATTGGTCGCCATTTATATCTATTTTTCCAGCAAGATTTTTGATCCACTGGTAAAAAGTATTGTGAAGGATGTCCAATGAAAAAACTACTACTCGCTTCATGGCTCTTGCTCATGTCATCTGGTGCCGTACATGCCGCAGGTACTGGAGAAGCCAACACATCGGCAATCGTCATGTTCCTGATCTTCATTGCAGGCACAATGGGCATTACTTACTGGGCGGCAAAACGCACACAAACCACATCCGACTTCTATACAGCAGGTGGTGGCTTGTCCGGCCTTCAAAACGGTCTGGCAATTGCAGGGGACTACTTGTCTGCCGCATCCTTTCTGGGGATTGCCGGGATGGTGTATGTCAGCGGATTTGACGGCATGATCTATGCCATCGGCTTTTTGTTCGGATGGCCTGTCGTGATGTTCTTGGTTGCCGAACGTCTGCGTAACCTTGGCAAATACAGCTTTGCAGATGTCACATCATTTCGTCTTGAGCAAACACCAATGCGTATTCTTGCAGCCAGTGCTTCTCTTCTGATCATTGCACTGTATCTGATTGCACAAATGGTTGGCGCCGGAAAACTGATCGTGTTGTTGTTCGGTCTGGACTACAAACTGGCCATTGTGATCGTCGGCACATTGATGATGGTCTATGTCGCGTTTGGCGGCATGACAGCAACTACCTGGGTACAGATCATCAAAGCAGTTCTGATGCTCTTCGGCGCAACATTAATGACAATACTGGTCTTAATGGCATTCAAATTTAACCCTGATGCCCTGCTGGCTGAAGCAGTACGTGTCCACCCTGCCGGTGCCAATCTGATGGCGCCAGGTTCCGATGTCAGCAGCAATCCGTTAAATGCGTTGTCCGTCGGATTGGCGTTAGCATTCGGTACAGCAGGCTTGCCACACATTCTGATGCGCTTTTTTACCGTATCGAATGCACAAGAAGCCCGTAAATCTGTCATCTATGCAACAAGCTTTATCGGTTACTTCTACTTGCTGACGTTCATCATCGGTTTTGGTGCGGTCGCATTACTGATTCGCCATCCTGAATTCTTCCAGGCAGGACCTGACGGTAGCATCAATATTCTCAAAGGGCTCATTGGCGGCACCAACATGGTAGCGGTCCACTTGGCTGCAGCTGTTGGCGGCAGTTGGTTACTGGGCTTTCTGGCAGCGGTAACGTTTGCAACGATCGTCGCTGTTGTCGCAGGTCTGACATTAGCCGGTGCTGCTGCCATTTCCCATGACTTGTATGCCAATGTCATCGCCAAAGGCAAAGTCACCGAGAAACAGCAAATGCGTTTGTCGAGATTGTCTGCGATTGGATTAGGTATCTTGGCAATCCTCCTCGGTATCCTCTTTGAAAACCAGAACGTGGCTTTCATGGTCGGTCTGGCATTTGCCATTGCGGCAAGCTCTAACTTCCCTGTACTGGTCTTATCGATTTCCTGGAAGGGATGTACAACACGAGGCGCGGCAATTGGCGGCTTTCTGGGCTTGGCAACCGCAACCATCTGGGTTGTATTAAGTAAGACTGTATGGGTTGATGTATTTGGCTTTACCGACCCAATCACGCCATTCCCTAACCCGGGTATCTTGTCTATTCCTGTTGCATTTATTGCCATCTGGGCAATTTCCAAACTGGACAAGAGTGCCCGTGGCAAGAAAGAACAGGACGCTTTTGAAGCATTAACTGTCCGTAGCCAAACAGGTATCGGCGCTTCTTCCGCATCTTCCCACTAATCATTTGTAATCCATTCATTCCAGAGCACAACTGCTCTGGAATGATGCTCTACGAGGTAACACAATGACTCAAGTCACCGACCACTATCCTGTGCCAACTGGTTTTGCTGGACCCAATACACTGAATCAAGATGACTACAACCGTTTATACAAAATGTCGCTTGACCAGCCCGACCTGTTCTGGAAAGACGTAGCCAAACGACTGACCTGGTATCGTGAACCGACACAAATCAGTGATGTTAATTTTGATCCGGATGATTTTAAGATCAACTGGTATGCCGATGGCGAATTGAACGTCAGTGTGAATTGCCTGGACCGTCATTTACCCGAACGTGCTGACAAAGTCGCACTGATCTGGGAGTCGGATGATCCCGACACCCCATCTCAGAAGATTACCTATCGTGAACTCCATACCCGTGTTTGCAAACTGGGAAACGCCATGCGCGAACTGGGTATTGGTAAAGGAGATCGCGTCACGATCTATTTACCAATGGTCGCCGATGCTGCTGTTGCATTATTGGCGTGCGCGCGTATTGGTGCAATTCACAACGTCGTCTTTGGTGGATTCTCACCGAATTCAATCGCAGATCGTATTCGTGACTGTGGTGCCAGAGCGGTCATCACAGCAGACGAAGGTGTACGTGCCGGCCGTAAGATTCCTTTGAAAAAAAATGTCGACGCAGCGCTCGCACTCCCCGATGTAAATACTGTAGAACACGTCATTGTATTGCGTCATACAGGCGCCGATGTCCCGTTTCATCCACCACGCGATAAATGGTTGCACGACATCACAACCAACGTACCGGCAACTTGTGAGCCAGAACGCATGAATGCGGAAGACCCATTATTCATTCTCTATACGTCAGGCAGTACCGGAAAACCAAAAGGTGTCTTGCACACCACAGGTGGTTACCTGGTCTATGCCAGCTACACGCACGAAACCACATTCGACTTGCGGGAAAACGACGTCTACTGGTGTACAGCAGATATCGGCTGGATTACAGGTCACAGCTATATTGTCTATGGACCGTTAGCCAATGGGGCGACATCCCTGATTTTTGAAGGTGTACCGAACTACCCCGATACATCGCGCTTCTGGCAGGTGATCGATAAACATCAAGTCACTATTTTTTACACAGCACCAACAGCTATCCGTGCATTGATGCGTGAAGGCGAAGAACCTGTCAACCGCACTGATCGATCGTCCTTGCGCTTACTTGGTACTGTAGGCGAACCCATCAACCCGGAAGCATGGCGTTGGTATCACAGTGTTGTCGGCAATGGTCGCCTGCCGAT
>JAATFN010000128.1 GCA_015655165.1 Betaproteobacteria bacterium
TACAGCGGCATAAAGGCGAGGTAAAAGCCAATCAACCAGCACCAGAAAGAAACTTTCCCCCAGAATTCGTTGAGTGTGAAGCCAAATACTTTCGGGAACCAGAACGTAATACCTGCCAGACAACCGAACACCACGCCGCCGATAATCACGTTATGGAAGTGGGCCACCAGAAACAGGCTGTTATGCAACATGAAGTCTGCACCAGGCACTGCCAACAACACGCCTGTCATGCCGCCAATGGCAAAGGTTGCCATAAAGCCGATTGTCCATAGCGTGGCCGAGTGGAACTGGATGCGGCCACGATACATGGTAAAGAGCCAGTTAAACAGTTTGACGCCTGTCGGAATCGAGATAATCGAAGTCATGATGCCGAAAAAAGCATTGACATTCGCACCTGAACCCATAGTAAAGAAGTGATGCAGCCATACAAAAAACGATAGTAGACCGATCGATGATGTGGCATACACCATCGATGTATAACCAAACAACGGTTTTTTCGAGAAGGTTGCAATGATTTCGGAGAAGGCCCCGAATGCCGGCAAAATCAATACATAGACCTCAGGTTGACCCCAGATCCAGATCAGATTGATATACATCATTGCATTGCCGCCAAGGTCATTGGTGAAGAAATGCATGCCGAAATAGCGGTCCATCGTCAATAATGCCAATGTGGCGGTCAATACCGGAAATATCGCGATAATCAGCATATTGGTAATCAATGCTGTCCAGGTAAAGACCGGCATTTGCATCATTTTCATGGTGGGTGCGCGCATACGTAAAATCGTGACAACAAAATTGATTCCGCCAATTGTTGTTCCCAGCCCCGATATCTGTAATGCCCATATATAGTAGTCGACCCCGACCGTCGGACTGTATTCGATGCCCGACAAAGGCGGGTATGCGACCCAGCCAGTCGCTGCAAAGTCGCCTACAAACATGGACACCATGACTAATATCGCGCCGGCAGCAGACAACCAGAAGCCCAACGAGTTGAGAAACGGGTAGGCCACGTCACGTGCACCGATTTGCAATGGCACGATGACATTCATCAAGCCCAGTATCAAAGGTGTCGCCACGAAGAAGATCATGATGACGCCATGCGCTGTAAAAATCTGGTCGTAATGTTCGGGAGGCAAATAACCGGCATTGTCGCCATAAGCCATGGCTTGTTGGGCACGCATCATGATCGCGTCGGCAAAGCCGCGCAACAGCATGATTAAGGCCAGAATGATGTACATGACACCAATGCGTTTATGGTCAACAGAAATAATCCATTCTTTCCAGACATATGTCCATTTCCCGAAATAGGAGATGGCAGCGACAAGCGCGATCCCTCCTAAAATGACAATAGCCAGTACGCCCATGATAATCGGCTCATGGTACGGAATGGCCTCCAAGGTCAATTTACCTAACATAACAATTTGCTCCGCAGCCTTTGATTAGTTTGTTGTCACGCACAGCGCGTCTTCCGGCTTTTGGGCCGCCGCCGCTGTATGTGTGTGTTGTTTCGATGGTGCTTGCACCATGAATTTGTTGATGATGCTGTTAAACAGATCGGGCGCAACACTGGCATACGTTGTTACCGGATTGGTTTTACTTGGCTTGGTGAGTCCGGCATATGTTGGCGCATCCAGTGTCAATGTTGATGAGCGTGCATGTTCTACCCACTTATCGAAATCTTCCTTCGATGTGGCGTAGGTATTGAAATGCATACCTGCAAAACCGTAGCCGCTATATGCCGACGACATGCCAAAATAGGTGCCAGGTTCGTCTGCGATTAAATGCAATTGGGTTTGCATACCTGCCATGGCATAGACCTGGCTGCCCAGTTGCGGGATGAAGAACGAATTCATCATCGATTCTGCTGTCAGCTTGAATGCAATCGGTGTGCCGACAGGCACATTGAGTGCATTAACAGAAGCCACACCGTAGTCTGGATAAATGAACAGCCATTTCCAGTTCAGTGCGACAACCTCGACATTTAGTGGGGCAACATCGGACTGAAGTGGTTTGTATGGATCAAGCTCGTGGGTGGTTTTCCAGATCAGTACCGACAGAAAAACCACAATCACGCAAGGAATACTCCAGATCACAACTTCGATTGCATGCGAATGTGCCCATTTAGGGGAGTAAGTCGCCTTGTTGTTGGATGCGCGATAGCGCCAGGCAAAGTAGAGCGTAAGAAAAATAACCGGAATGACAACCGCGAGCATGATGCCCGTCGACAGCACAATCAGATTTTTTGTTTGTACACCGATATCTCCCTTGGGGGAGAGTAATGCCATGTCGCAACCTGATAACATCAGCACAGCCGTGACAGCTGTTAATGTACTCAAGGTGTGATCAGGTTGTTTTTTTAAGGGTAAAGCAGGACTTGGCGAAACAATCGTTTGTTTCGCAGTTGTTGAATGACACATAGCAATAACCAGACACCTAGGTTGGATCAATCATCAACCCATACATAACCATACAAAATTTCCATTTATTGGAAATTGAATGCCTGTAAATATACAAATGTTCTTTATTTAAAAGAACAATCACATAAAACTTATGTATGGATTATTATATTTACATTTCCATACTAGCATTCGAAGTGTTACCATGCAATCCATACAAAATCCATACAAGAGGATGTTTACCATGACAGGCGAGGCAGTTTCTACCGAATGGGTGGGTAATTTTTCTCCTCATGATGGCCCCCGTTATCTGCAAATTGTTGAGTTTATGGAGCGTGCCATTTCTGATGAGCGTTTGCGTCCTGGCGATAGGCTACCCCCGCAAAGGCAATTGGCTGATTTGTTAAAAGTCGATCTCACAACAATCACACGTGCCTATAATGAAGCCCGAGTGCGTAATTTGCTTGAAGCACATGGGGCGGCAGGCACCTTTGTATCAGCCCCTAAAGTCGATCTGAGCCAGATGCCCGACTTGAGCATGAATATTCCGCCACCGTCGACATGTAATCTTGAAGAAGCAATGCGTCAGGGATTGTCGCAAACATTGATTCGTAACGATGTCAATTTACTGATGACCTACCATTTGGGTGGGGGCAGTGCTGTTGACAGAATTACCGGAGCACAATGGCTGGCTCCCATGTTGGACAATATCCAAGCAGGTCGTCTGGTAGTTTGTCCTGGTGCACAGTCTGCCATTGCTGCACTGATTTTATCGCTGACGAAGCCGGGTGATGTAATTTTAACCGAGAAGATGGTGTACCCGGGACTGCAGTCAGCTGCGGTCCAGTTCGGCAGAAAGCTGGTGGCAATCGATACGGATCAGGACGGGGCAATACCCGAGTCGCTTGAACAGGCGCATCGTATCCACAATGCACGTCTGTTGTATTTGAATCCGACATTGCAAAATCCGACGACTAAAACGATGTCCGGCAAACGTCGACAGCGTATTGCCGAGACGGTTACACGTTGCGCAATCAAAATTATTGAGGATGATCCATACTGGTTGATGGCAGACAACCCGCCCAAACCATTAGCGCATTATGCGCCAGAGCATGTGTACTACATCTCGACATTATCGAAATGTCTGACACCGGGCTTACGGACGGCGTATGTATTATTTCCCAAAGGTGCTGATCAGGATGCATTTTTAGGCGCATTACGCTCGTTTGCATTGATGTCGACGCCCTTGATGACTGCGTTGTCCACTTATTGGATCAATGAAGGTACAGCAACCACCATTTTACAAGGTATCCAGACAGAGTCACGTACCAGACAAGAACTGGCCAAACGTATTTTGGGAAGTGGTGCGCAAGAGTCGGCATGTGGTATCCATGTCTGGTACACATTGCCTGAATACTGGACGTCACTGGACTTTACACAAGTCGCACGCGATGAAGGACTCAATGTAGTGCCTGCCGAAGCATTTTGTGTCGGTGCGAATTCGGTCAATGCGATCCGTATTTCATTGGGACGTGCCAAGGACCGTTTTGGTCTGGCAAACGCACTAAGGAAGCTGGCAGATTTGGCTGCACGCCAACGTGTGGTGCATCGTGAAATCGTCGTGTAATAATCCTGTCAACATCACACGGTAAACTTAGGCTTGCCGGGATACAAATCGGGTATGACGGCAATACTACCGTGGTGCCAATCGGGGTACACGACAACTATAAGGAATGTGCATGTTTGCGGCAATCGATCTTGGATCAAATAGCTTTCGCCTCCATATCGGGCAATACGACGGCACAACCATCCGGATTATCAAAAGTGCACGCAATCAGGTGAATTTGGCAGCCGGCTTGGATGAGGCAGGTTTTTTGACCGATCAGGCCATGCAAACCGCATTGGCATGCCTGACTGAATTCCAGCGTTTATTGTCGGTGTATCCGATTGCCTCAGCCA
>JAATFN010000232.1 GCA_015655165.1 Betaproteobacteria bacterium
CTGGAGTATAAACTTTGTTATAGTTATCCCAATATCTTCCACAATAAGCATCGTCCCAAATATTTATTACGACAAAACCATGTTTTTTATGCCAAGCTCCATCACAAAATTGCTTAAACTCATTGAAGTCCATGTCTCCAGAAATATGAGTTTCGTAAAAATATTTGAGTGTTTTTTCATCTTGCTTGAACAGTATGAACATATTGGCATTTTCTCGAATACAATCATTGGCAATTTTATGGAGTGCATGTACGGCCTTTTTATGCGGTATTTGTGTATGCGGTACAAAACCGATCAAGCCGGTCAGACGTAGACGATTTCCCAAGCGCGAGATGCAGACACGGTTGGTCTCGTCGATAAATGTGATCGAAGGTGCGTATTCGGTTGTTTTTAATGTCGACACCGAGGAATAGGATTGTGCTGGATACAAAGGCAATGCGATACCTAACGGTTTTAACAAGGGTGCGCTATTGACACCTGCACTCATGACAACCGCATCGGCATGGATGGCGTTTGCGCCACAATCAAGCATGATTTTATTATTACTCTGCCGTTCAATGGATTTGACGTTGTGGGCAAAGTGATATTGCACACCCATTGACTGTGTGATGTTTTTAAGTTGCTTGGCAAATAGAACGCAATTTCCCACTTCGTCATGCGGGTAAAAACGTGCGCCGACTAGTGTTGCGCCTGGAATGAAAGTGGGTTCCAATGCGGCGATCTTGGCGATGTCGATATCCGAATAATTCAGTGCGTATTCTTTTATAACGCCTTCGAGGCTATTTGCCCGCTGAAAGTCATCCTGTTTTCTGAAAACACGTAATACACCTTCGACGTTCTCATGGTCTAGCGTATATTGTTGCTGTAAGGCATGGATTAACGATTTGCCATAATGCGTGAGGCGCGTTAGGTAGTCTTTATTCTGTGCATACTCATGTATGGCTTGCGAACGTGATTTTCTGTGCCAGGACCACCGTGATGGATTTAAGCCCGGTTTGGTTAAAATTGCAGGCGTCGACTGGAAATATCCGGCAAAGGCTGTGCCGAGAATGCCAGGCAATGCTAATGGGGATGCACTTGCCGGCGCAATCAATCCTGAGTTGCCCAGGGTGGCTTCTTCTGCAACATTGCTGTGCCGCTCTATGACGGCAACTTCATAGCCTGCTAACGCAAGAAAATAGGCAGTGCAAATGCCGGAGACGCCCCCACCTATAATGGCGATTTGTGTGTGCGTGGTATGGTGATTCACTGTTATAGGTCGATAGTTATTTGTATTTGCACAAATGCATACAGGTACTGGAATTTCAACTTCTTGATGTTCATATGCATGATTGCATCGGGATTCACACACAGTGAGATCATACCTTGAAACCGTCCACTGGCCTACAGTCCGATTGGCGAAAAGGGACTTTTACAGCGTATCTGAATCATTCAGACATCAATCTTGAATGAGAGAAAGCATGCAAGGGCATCGCTTATTAGGTACCCGTTAGAAAGATGGACAAAGTTATATAGGTAACAATAGATTTCTGTGGTTGGCGTATGGAATTAATTGCGGTATAGTAACTTTGCCTATTTATGGTTCAAAAACAAAGGAGTAGATATGACAATCGTAAAACGTTCCTATGCTTTCCTGCTTGCAGCAATGGTATTTGCTCTGGCAGCATGTTCAACAACAGCAGGTCAAACTACAGGCCGTTATGTTGATGACTCTGTCATTACATCTAAAGTAAAAGCCGCAATTTTTGAAGATAACACACTAAAAACAACAGAAATCAGTGTTGAAACCTATAAAGGTGAAGTGCAATTAAGTGGTTTTGTGAAAAATGCAGAAGCCATTCCAATTGCAACACGTGTTGCACGTTCGGTTGAAGGTGTTCAAAAAGTCAAGAATGATCTGATCGTCAAGTAAGACCGGAACATTTGGACGTAAACGCACTAACGGGATCTAAATGATCCTGCTAGTGCGTTTTTTAGCTTCTATGGCATATATTCATGCGCCTTTCGTAAATTCTGCTGGGTAAGCGACGAACAAACAGGGCGCATCGCGGTATAATCTGGCTTTTCGCTTTCGGCTTATTCATTTTATTCTGTCATGCTGATTCTGCCGGGCTCAAATGCCCTTTCTGCTTTTCGTTCCCAACGTCTGTTGACGCAATTACAATCGGTTGATACCAATATCTCCGGGGTCACAGGTCGTTTTATTCATTTTATTGATGCTACTAGTGTCTGCGATCAAGATCGTGAGCGTCTGGGCGGCTTACTTACTTATGGCGAGCCTTATACTGGTACGTCGGATGGGCAGGAGTTTGTTGTTGTCCCGCGTTTGGGGACGATTTCCCCATGGGCGAGTAAAGCGACTGATATTGCACACAATTGTGGTATGACGTATGTCAGGCGCATTGAACGTGGCGTATCTTTACGCGTCCAGTTAAAGTCTGGATTACTGGGTGGTGTCAAAAAATTGTCCGAGTCTGCGATGGCTCAGGTGTTGGATTTGCTCCATGACCGGATGACAGAAACTGTGCTGGCAAATACAGATCAGGCAACAGCACTGTTTCGTACGCTAGACACAAAGCCATTGGCGTTTGTCGATTTACTTGGTGGCGGGAAAGCTGCGTTGAGTGAAGCGAACGTCACGCTGGGCCTTGCCATGTCGGAAGATGAAATCGATTATCTGGCTGACGCATTTACCCGCCTTAACCGCAATCCGACTGATGTCGAATTGATGATGTTTGCTCAGGCTAACAGCGAGCATTGCCGGCATAAGATTTTTAATGCCAGTTGGACGATCGATGGTGTCAAACAGGATAAATCCTTGTTTGGCATGATTAAAAATACCCACCAATTGCATCCTGAAGGCACAATCGTGGCCTACAGCGATAACTGCTCCGTCATTGAAGGTGCGGAAGTAACCCGTTTTTATCAACGTAGTGCCAAAGATAACGTTTATGAAGCATCGGACGAATTAACGCATATTCTGATGAAGGTGGAAACGCACAATCACCCGACGGCGATTTCTCCTTTTCCTGGTGCATCAACCGGTGCAGGCGGTGAGATTCGCGATGAAGGTGCTACAGGCCGCGGTGCCAAGCCTAAAGCCGGTTTGACCGGCTTTACGGTTTCCAACCTGATGATTCCACATGCTGTACAGCCATGGGAAAACGCGCGTGATGTGGCCGAACCCGTTACGCAGCGTAATCTCTTTGCACAAAACGGTATCTACGGTAAACCGGACCGGATTGCATCGCCATTACAGATCATGATAGAAGGCCCTTTGGGGGGCGCTGCATTCAATAATGAATTTGGTCGTCCTAATCTGACCGGTTACTTTCGTACCTATGAACAAAAGGTTGGCGAACAGGTCATGGGCTATCACAAGCCGATCATGGTCGCAGGCGGCTTGGGTAATATTTCCGATAAACATACCAAGAAAAACGATCTGCCGGTCGGTAGTCTGTTAATCCAGCTGGGCGGTCCCGGTATGCGTATCGGGATGGGAGGTAGTGCTGCATCATCAATGACGACGGGTACAAACACCGCCGATCTGGATTTTGATTCTGTACAGCGTGGTAATCCGGAAATGGAACGTCGTGCACAAGAAGTGATCAATGCATGCTGGACCATGGGTGACGACAATCCGATTTTGTCGATTCATGATGTCGGCGCGGGTGGTTTATCCAATGCCTTTCCTGAAATCACCAATGATGCCAAGCGTGGTGCGCTGTTTGATTTACGCAAAATTCCTCTGGAAGAGAGCGGTTTGTCTCCAAAAGAAATCTGGAGTAACGAGTCGCAAGAGCGCTATGTATTGGCGATCGCACCAGAAAGTTTGCCATTGTTCAAGCTGTTTTGCGAGCGTGAACGGTGCTTGTTTGCCGTAGTCGGCACAGCAACACAAGCGCGCCAGTTAAAACTGGTTGATCCGGAGAACGATAATTATCCGGTCGATATGCCAATGGAAGTGCTGTTGGGTAAACCGCCTAAAATGCACCGCGATGTCACCCACGTTGCTGTCTCATTGCCACCGATGGATTTGACAGGCATTGATCTGACAGAAGCAGCACAGCGTGTGTTGCGTCTGCCAGCAGTTGCCGACAAATCTTTCTTGATTACAATCGGCGATCGCAGTGTCGGGGCGATGACTGTGCGCGACCAGATGGTTGGTCCCTGGCAGGTGCCGGTGGCAGATTGCGCCGTGACAGCGATGAGTCTGGAAGGTTATCGTGGTGAAGCCATGGCAATGGGCGAGCGTACACCTTTGGCGGTGATCAATGCGCCTGCATCGGGTCGTATGGCAGTGGGGGAGGCGATTACCAATATTGCTTCTGCATCGATTGCCACTTTGTCCGATATTAAATTGTCTGCAAACTGGATGGCCGCATGTGGCCAGCCTGGTCATGATGCAGCCTTGTTCGATACAGTCAAAGCGGTTGGTATGGAACTGTGTCCCGAGCTTGGTATCAGTATTCCTGTTGGTAAAGACTCGTTGTCCATGCGTACGACATGGAAAGATGATGACGGCGCCAAATCTGTGACATCACCGGTTTCTTTATTGATTTCGGCATTCGCACCAGTGCAAGATGTGCGCAAGACATTGACACCGCAATTACGTAAAGACCTGGGTGATACAGCATTAATTCTGATTGATCTAGGACGTGGTAAAAATCGGCTGGGAGGTTCGGCGTTTGCCCAAGTCATGCAGCAAATTGGCGACACCGTACCGGATGTGGATAGCGCGGAAGACTTGAAAGGCTTTTTTAGCGCAATCCAGCAATTAAATAACGAACAAAAGCTATTGGCATACCATGACCGTTCCGATGGCGGATTATTCTCGACATTAGCTGAAATGGCCTTTGCCGGTCGTACAGGGTTGACGGTCAATCTGGATATTCTGACGCTCGAAGGCGGTCATGCTGATGACTTTGGTGATGCAAAAAACTGGGCAACACAAGTTGCCGAGCGTCGTAACGAGCAAACACTGCGTGCATTATTCAGTGAAGAGCTCGGCGCGGTGATCCAGGTCCATGCAGATCAAAAATCCGACGTCATGGATGTGTTGCGTAGCTTTAATCTGGGAGCATGCAGCCATATTATCGGTAAACTGAATGATCGTGGCGTCGTCGAGTTCTTGCGTGATGCTAAAACGGTCTTTACACAAACACGTAGCGACTTGCAACGTGTATGGAGTGAAACCAGTTGGCGTATTGCGCGCTTACGTGACAACCCTGCATGTGCCGATGCCGAATACGAGCGTATCCTCAATGACAAGGATCCTGGTATTACACCAAAGATTACCTTCGATCTGGCAGAAGATATTGCCGCACCGTTTATTGCAACCGGTGCACGTCCTCGTGTTGCGATCTTGCGCGAGCAAGGTGTCAATTCACATGTCGAAACAGCGTATGTCATGCATCAATCCGGTTTTGAGGCGGTTGATGTACATATGAGTGATTTGATTGCCGGCCGTGCTCATCTGGATGCATTCAAGGGTGTGATCGCGGTTGGCGGTTTTTCATATGGTGACGTGTTGGGGGCCGGTGAAGGTTGGGCTAAAACCATTTTGTTTAATGCACAATTGTCGGATCAGTTCTCGACATTTTTTAATCGTGCCGATACTTTTTCCTTAGGTATCTGTAATGGTTGCCAGATGATGAGTAACCTGAAGTCGATTATCCCGGGTGCACAGGATTGGCCTAAATTCACACGTAACAAGTCGGAGCAGTTTGAGGCACGCTTTGTCATGGTGGAAGTACCAGAATCTCCTTCCATTTTCATGCAAGGCATGGCCGGGACACAAACGGCAATTGCCACAGCACATGGTGAGGGCTTTGCGGATTTCTCCCAAACCGGTGATATCGCAAAGGCAATTGTCGCCATGCGGTTTGTGAACAATGCAGGCCAGATAACGGAAGCCTATCCGTATAATCCGAATGGTTCGCCTCAAGGTATTACTGCAGTGACAACACCGGATGGCCGTTTTTCCGTGATGATGCCACATGCCGAGCGTGTTTTCCGTACGGTGACGCAATCGTGGCATCCGGATGACTGGCTTGAAGATTCACCATGGATGCGTATATTCCGAAATGCTCGTCGATGGATCGGTTAAGCTCACGCTAGCAAGATTAAAATAGCCACAATGATTTGTGGCTATTTTTCCATGTTATCCAAACAACAGAACAACATTGCATTGATGTCTGGGATCATGTTTCATACAGTATTGATTGCCAATCACGATGAAATCGCATGGGCATCAGCTGGATTTCCCAGGACTAAAATGGCCCTATGAACAGACTATCCCCCACGATTATGTCAGCGACCAGTCCGGATGATGGCCGGTTCACCTCTGGTTTCGGGATCGTGCCGTTGACGACGAAGCAGGCCAGTCTGGTGGCAGAAATTGTTACCTTCTGCCGGATGGGCCTTGATCATCCCGGTGCGGTTTTCCTGCTTCGCGGCGAAGCAGGTACCGGCAAGAGCGCTGTGTTGACGTCCGCCTATACCCAGATCAGGCAAGCGGCACTTGGCACCGCGGAAGATCGACTTGCAGGCGCAGATTGCGCCTTTCTGGTCAACCATCCCGAGATGATAAAATACTATCGGCGTATAGCAGAAACTGAACCAGCCCTGCGCAAAAAGGATTTTGATCGCCCGACAAGCTTTATCAATGCGGCACGTAAGACAGCTCGCCGTGCCGACATCGTTTTCATAGACGAAGCCCATCTTCTGTTGAGTCGTCCAGACCCCTACAACCACTTTCGGCAAGACAATCATCTGGTCGAAATCCTGCGCCATGCCCGTGTCGTGGTGATGGTGTTTGATCCTTCGCAATTCCTGAAATTCAAAG
>JAATFN010000066.1 GCA_015655165.1 Betaproteobacteria bacterium
CCTTTTTTCAGGCCATACATCGGCCAATTTTTAGTGGCATTCATCGTACTGGTGTTAGCAGCAGGTTCGGCACTAGCCATCCCCTATGCATTCAGGCAAATGATCGATCTGGGATTCGGTACAGCCGGCAACGGCAGTACCGCGCATATCAACATGTACTTTCTTGCTTTATTTGGTGTTGCCGTCTTATTGGGGCTCACCACTGCAGCGCGTTTTTATATGGTGTCATGGCTGGGTGAACGCATTACTGCCGATTTACGCAGTGCGGTCTATCAACATGTGATTGCTCAAAGTCCGCATTTCTTTGAAATCACCAAAACAGGCGAAGTACTCTCGCGCCTGACAAGTGATACGATGTTGATCCAGACATTGGTCGGTACCAGTATCTCGATGGCACTGCGTAATGCCCTGCTGTTTGCAGGCGGACTCGTGATGCTCTTTATTACCAGTGTCAAACTATCTTCGATCATTCTTGTCATGTTGCTGGTCGTCGTCATCCCGATAGTCGTCTATGGCAAACGTGTGCGTAAACTCTCGCGTGCATCGCAAGACCGTGTCGCAGATGCATCTGCATTGGCTGGAGAAATGTTAAATGCAGCAACAATAGTACAAGCCTTTACGCACGAACAGATCGAAAGCAAACGTTTTACAAAAACTGTCGAAGATGCCTTTGTGACCGCGATCGAACGGATTCGTTCGCGCTCGGTATTAACCATGATGGCCATCTTGTTGATTTTCGGTGCGATTGTATTTGTACTGTGGCTAGGTGCCCATGCAGTCGTCAACGGCACGATGACCGGCGGGCAATTAAGCCAGTTCATTTTATATGCAGCCATTGTTGCAGCTTCTGTTGGCGCACTATCAGAAGTACTAGGAGATGCACAACGTGCCGCTGGTGCGACTGAACGACTGCTAGAACTCTTACATGCATCTTCCTCGATCCAGTCTCCCTTGATTCCGGAAAAACTGCCACGCCGTACAGAAAATGGTGCAGCAGTCACATTCGACAATATCGGTTTCTCTTATCCGTCACGTCCTGATACGCTGGCATTAGCCGACATCACCCTGTCGATTGCACCAGGCCAGACAGTGGCATTGGTCGGTCCTTCCGGTGCCGGTAAAACCACGATATTCCAGTTACTGCTACGTTTTTATGATCCACAACACGGCAGTATCAAACTCGATGGCATCGACATACGCTGGCTGGAATTGTATGATTTGCGTCATGCAATCGGCATTGTGCCGCAAGACACGGTCATATTCTCTGAAAACGCGATGGAAAACATCCGTTTCGGCAAAGCAGACGCTACCGATGAAGAAGTCATTGCCGCTGCGAAACTGGCCCTGGCACATGAATTTATCGAACAATTGCCTGAAGGCTACCAGTCATTTTTAGGCGAACGCGGTGTACGTTTATCAGGCGGTCAACGCCAGCGTATCGCAATTGCACGTGCGCTACTTAAAAATCCGCCATTATTGTTATTGGATGAGGCCACCAGTGCGTTGGATGCCGAATCAGAACGGATCGTGCAAAGGGCATTGGAAGCTGCCATGACCGGACGCACAACCATTGTCATTGCACACCGTCTGGCAACAGTGCAACGTGCCGATCTGATTGTCGTCATTGATCATGGCCATATTGTGGAAACAGGCACACATGACAGTCTGGTTGCACAACAGGGTGTCTATGCGAATCTGGCACAATTGCAGTTCGGACATGATCGCCTTGACGACAAAAATAGCCATTAACAGGCGACTACACGCAACATAGACCTAAGACTATTTCATCAAATAGGAAAAAGTCTTGCAGGACTACCGACCTCGATATACACTCCATATATTAAATATATATGGAGTGTATATGGGTATTATCAATATCGACGATGATCTGCACGATCAGATTCGCAAAGCGAGTGCTGTATCTTGCCGGTCAATCAATGCGCAAGGGGCCTTCTGGATCAAAATTGGCATGCTGTGCGAAATGAATCCTACACAGAGTTTCAATGCAATCGTAGCGCAAGAGCTACGCGCTGCAGGCATAGTCACGCAAGCTGTCCAGGTAGCGTTAATATGACCAAGCGACCAGAAGAAATCGCATTGATGGCAGAATCAGGCAAGTTGCTGGCAGAAGTATTTGGCCATTTGGATCGTCTGGACCTGATTGGCATGTCCACCATGGAAATCAACGATTTGGTCGACGACCTCATCGTCAATGAACTTAAAGCACGCCCGGCAAGCAAAGGTCAGTACGGGTATGCCTACGCACTCAATGCTTCGCGCAATCAGGTGGTTTGCCACGGTGTACCATCAGTGACAGACATTATCCAAAACGGGGATATCGTGAATTTCGATATCACGTTA
>JAATFN010000333.1 GCA_015655165.1 Betaproteobacteria bacterium
TACAAGCAATACAAAATCACGTGTTTTTAACGAGAGTACCTCACCACGGATAATGCGTGCAAACCTTGCCAAGCTTGCGAGCGTCAATACAATGATGAGATTTTCCAGGCTAGCCCCAATGGCACCTGCTAATACAAGCGCAAGAATTACCGCAGGCAAGGCAAGCTGTATGTCGGCTAGACGCATAACGATCGCATCTACAACTCCACCAAAATAGCCTGCCACAATACCGAGAATGGTGCCAAGTCCACCTGCCAGAATAACGACAACAATTGCAATAAAAAGCGTAATACGCGTTGCGTAGATAACGCGCGATAACACATCCCGACCTAATTGATCCGTACCAAACCAATTTTGCATGGATGGAGATGAAAAACTATTAGATAAAGAAATTGACATGGGATCAGCTGGAGTGATCCATGACGAGAATAATGTACATACAATAATCAAACACAAGAAAAACAATGCCAGAAAATACTGGATGCGAAATAAGTGTTTAGTACTACGTATAATGCCTTGATTGTCTTGTATTGGATCTGCTGCACGTTGACGTACCAGCAAAATATCAGTCGTGTGCGACGAGTCATTCATAATGGATTCTTGGGTCAATAACAGCGTAAAGTAAGTCAACTGCCAGATTTACGAGCGCAAAAATGACAGCTGTCAGTGTGACAGCCGCTTGTACAACGGTGTAGTCCAGGTTATTAATCGAATCGAGCAGTAACTGTCCGATACCTGGCCAAGAAAAAACAACCTCTACTGAAACAGCACCTCCCATTAGAATGCCAAATTGCAAAGCAACAAACGTCACAACTGGCAGTAAAGCATTACGCAAAGCATGACGAAATATGATAATGTGTTCTGGCACACCCTTGATTCTGGCAAATTTAATATATTCAGAATGTAGAACGGTTGTCATACTAGAGCGTGTAAGACGTGCGATGCCTGCAGCTGCAAACCAGCCAAGTGCCAAGACTGGTAAAACCAGATGGCCTGCTGTACCATAACCACCTGTTGGAAACCATCCCAGATCAAGAGAAAAAATCTTGACAAAAATCAGGCTGAAAAAAAATGGCGGCGCAGCTTGTCCGAAGACGGAAAAAATTTTACTAAACTGGTCAATTACTGAATGTGGCCAAATAGCAGATGCAATACCAATCGGAATTCCGATCGCTAGTGCTAGCAATAATGCCGTCGCAGCAAGTAAGAGTGTTGGGAAGACCGCATTTGACACGACTTCTAGCGCAGGTTTGGAAAAACGATAGGAATTACCAAATTCACCATGTACCAAATCATCGAGATAAGCGGAGAACTGAACAAGTATGGGGCGGTCAAGCCCCATTTGCTCGCGTAGTACTTGCCTGTCTGTCTCAGTCGCTTCGGGAGGTAGCAACAAATGCGTCGGATCTCCAATTGCGCGCACAATTGTGAAAATTACAGCTATGACCAACAACACTGTAATTAACGATTGCAACAAACGCTTTAAAACATAAAAAAGCATATAAGATATCCTAGCTTCTTGAGATCATACCGGGAAAACATACGGGTATGTTCCATCTTGGATGTCAAAAACAGTAGTGCTATCCGGATAACATTGTATGCATCATCCGGATAGTGCCTTCACACTAAAATTACTTCCAAGCTGCCTGACGGAAACTCAGACTCCATCCTCCAATTTGTGGTTGCCATTGCAATGCGATATCTTTGACATAGTTCAGGTAAATTTCTGCCAATAGGACTGCTTGTCCCTCTTCGTGAGTCAATTGCAGAATTTTCCGGAATAACTCATCACGTTTCTTAATATCGGATACACCGTCAACTTCATCAATCACCTTCTGTACTTCCGGATTGTAATAATCTGACCATGTACCGTTTTTAGATATGGATCCACCGATGACATGACTTGGATCATAGATGGCATTACCAAATTCAGAAAATGCCAGTGGGCCACTCTGATCTACGTTATTGATACGATTAAACGCCACATAATCAATGACTTTTAACTGTGTTTTAACACCAATTTGGTTCCAATACGCGACAACAGCCTCACCAGCACCACGTGCAAAGACAGAAGGGAAATACGCAGAAATACTAAAGCCATTTGGGTAACCTGCCTTGGCCAGTAGTTCTTTTGCCTTAGCAGGATCATAAGGATAAGGTTTCAACTCAGGATTGGATCCATATGGATAACTTGATGCAATGATTGATGTTAGGGGTGCTGCTTTACCTCGAAATACACTTTTAATAATCGCATCTTTATCAATCGCATAGTTCAGTGCTAAACGCACTTCTTTTTTGCTCAATGGAGATTTCTCATCATTAGAGTAAATACGTACATGCAAAGGACTACCGCCAGGAACCGAATCAATCGCTAAATTTTTATTGCTTTGTAATTGTTCTGTATCTGATGCAGCAACATCTGTCACCAAATCGACCTCACCAGCTAAAACTGCATTGACCCGGCTGCTCGGTTCTGGAATAAAACGATATTGAATATTTTTAATACCTGGTTTCTCACCCCAGAAATTCTCAAAACGTTCCAGTGCTAGCGAGCGTCCAACCTGATGATTAACAAAGCGATATGGCCCTGTACCAATTGGCGCTTGTGCAAATGCTTCAGGTGTTGACAAGGATTGCGTATAGGCTTTAGGGACAATATACAGGTAACCTGCCACTTTATTAAGAAATGCACCATCTTTTTGTTTTAAACGGATCACGACAGTTTGTGCATTCGGTGTTTCAATGCCGACCACCGTATTGGCAAAATAGGGACGGCGTGTACTTTTTGTTTCTGGAGCAATAATACGTTCCAACGAATATTTTACATCGGCAGAACTGAAGATGTCACCATTGTGAAATTTAACACCATCACGTAGTGTAAACGTATGAGTCAAGCCATCTTTACTGACCACATAACTAGTGGCTAAACGTGGTTCAAGCTTACCTGTTCTATCAAAACCATATAGCGTATCA
>JAATFN010000174.1 GCA_015655165.1 Betaproteobacteria bacterium
GAACTGTTCAGGTGACGCATTAACATCTTCCTTGATAAAACCAAAGAAGCGGACACTAGCCAAATAATCGTTACCGACTGTCTCGACACCTAATACTTCAGCATCGATAGAAACAACGTCAGTATGATTTTCTGCTGCGCCACGTTCCTGAATTTGCATCTTGATTTCAGCAAACATCTCCGGTGTTGTGAATTCACGGATATCATTCAAATCCGCTTTGTCCCACGCAGCCTGCAAACGGATAAAGTAAGTTTTGGCGTTACGCACAAAGCCAACCGTATCAAAATCTGCCGGCACACCATAGTCGGCAACATTTTCAAACTGGGCAGCAGCTGGCGCACCACCACCGAACACTCCACCTTGCAAGCCTTGTGGTGTTTGTGCTGATTTTTCCAGTAAAGAACCGATTTGCGGTGTTTGTGTACCATGCGACTGCCGATTGCCTGAATTGGCAAAGGCCGGATGTGCACCCCCCCCTTCGGTTTTACGACGAATCAGTCGGAAAATAAACATCGCTGCAATGCCCAGCAATGCAACCATCAACACGGTACTGATGATACTGGCTAATGCGCCACCCATACCTAAATGGGACAACAATGCGCCCAGCCCCAAACCTAACAATGCACCACCCAAAATGTTTTTCCATGGTGAAGCAGGCTTTGCTGATGTTGCACCTGGTGCTGCACTTGGCGTTGCCGGTTTAGCCGGTGCCGCTGCTGGTGCGGTCGGGCTTTGTGCTTTACGCGCTGCACCAAACGAATTCTTGCCGAATGATCCGCCGCCGCCAAAGCGTTTGGCTTGGACATCGGCCATCCCAACTGACAATCCCATAACTGCGATCATCAGCGCGACAAATACTTTCTTCATACAATCTCCTAAATGGAATGTGGTGCGATACGGTCACACCTGCCGTGAAAGACTGGCATTAATAGCACTATGTGCTTATTAATATCCGAAAAACAATAGGTACATCAGGAAAACCGGGAGGAAGATTTACCCGGCAATGACATTACGCACGCGGAGGGCGTCCAGCGGGAGGTAAAAAGGGCGGTTGCAATGCAAGATCGCTACGACAGGCCGGAGAAAAAGCGGTGAAATCAGGAACAGCAAAGTTGCATGCATACATCACCGGCTCATCGCCTGCGCCGATATGCATCAGATAATCATCTTGCTCTTGTTCTTGATCATCACCCGTTACATCAAGCTGATGAATGTCAGGCAACACTGTATCCAGTACATCATCAATGATGGTATTTTGCTCTATTTGTACAAAATGTTCTTCCACATAGGCCAAACTGCCGGCAAATACCTGCACCGGCAATAAGCATATCAACAGAAGAATAAACAAACGTTTCATCAAATAGTAGAGAGAGTCAGTGTTCTTATTATATCAAATAAGGCACAGTATATCGGCAAGAAACAAGATGGGGTCAATTCCTGCCATATTCAATAAAAAAAGCCGCAATCAACATGCGGCTTTCTTTTGATACAAACAGAGGATCAGACCACGATTGTCTGTGGCTCATCATTAGCACGAGCGCGAATTTCACCAATACGGTATACCGTTTCACCCGCTTTACGCAGTTCTGCAATGGCCACTTCTGCCTTGTCGGCAGACACAATGACTGTCATACCAATACCACAATTAAAGACGCGATGCATTTCGTCATCGGCAACACCACCATGCGCTTGCAGCCATGTAAACAATGGCGGCATATCCCACGCATCACGGTGCAATACTGCTGTCAGATGCGGCTGCAAGACCCGTGGCACGTTTTCTAGCAAACCACCACCGGTGATATGCACCAAACCACGGACTTCCATCGACTCCATCAGTGCCAGCAAAGGTTTGACGTAAATACGTGTAGGCTCCAACAGTACATCTGCCAGTTTACGACCATGAAAGTCGCCATCAAGATCGGGATTGGCGACATCCAGAATTTTGCGCACCAATGAATAGCCATTCGAATGCACACCGGAAGATGCCAGACCAAGCACCACATCCCCTGCAGCGATTTTTGTGCCATCAATGATTTTTGACTTTTCCACCGCGCCGACCGCAAACCCGGCCAGATCGTACTCGCCATCAGGGTACATGCTCGGCATTTCGGCCGTTTCACCGCCAATTAATGCACAACCTGACAATTCACAGCCCTTGGCCACACCTTTGATGACATCTGTTGCAGTAGCAACATCAAGCTTGCCACATGCAAAGTAATCAAGAAAGAACAGTGGCTCCGCACCCTGGACCAAAATATCGTTCACGCTCATGGCGACCAAATCAATGCCGATCGTATCATGGCGATTCAGATGAAACGCCAACTTCAATTTGGTACCCACACCGTCGGTACCAGACACAAGAACGGGCTCCTTGTACTTCTTACTAATCTCAAACAAAGCACCGAAACCACCAATGCCCCCTAATACACCTTCACGCGTTGTCCGCTTGGCAAAGGGCTTAATTGCTTCAACTAAAGCATCACCCGCGTCAATATCGACACCTGCGTCACGATAGGAAAGAGAAACATTGGATGGTAAAGTCATGATGATATTGGTAATAGAGCGGTAAAATAGAACGAAATAATCCGAAATTCATGGTTAAATCTTTTCGGAAAACGTGATTTTAACAAAATCAGTCACTTTAAGGCCTGCTTTCATGTCATTTTCTTTTTCATCAGAGCAAAAACAGAATATTTTATGGCTGGCAATCAGCCTTTTCCTGCTATTTCTCGCCATTATGCTGGGGCCGATGCTCACCCCATTTGTTGTCGCAGCCGTCTTGGCCTATGTATTAAATCCTGGTGTGGAATGGTTGACAGGCCAA
>JAATFN010000376.1 GCA_015655165.1 Betaproteobacteria bacterium
AAATGCAATTGTTATCATACACAGATAAGGACCTTTGACACGTAATGCGGGTCATGCAAGTAATGCACCCAATACGCCTGTCACGACTGCCGCAGCACACCACGCCAACCAGAAATTGATGTTATAGGTGGTCGTCAATATGGCAACAACATACGCACCAATAGCATAAAAACCAATGTGGCCAAATGACACCTGTCCTGTTAATCCGAGCAAAACATTCAAGCCAATACCCACTAGTGCCGTCGCAGCAATAGTAGCTAGCACATAAACGTAATAACTGTTTAAGGTAAATACTAAAATACCTGCAACAACAAACATGAGTACGACACAAACTAACTGCCCTGGAGAACCTAACCCCAGCAACACCTGTTGATGCTGCGCTGATGTGTGATAAAAAGAACGCGACTGATCGGGTTGTATATTGCCATCCAATGAATCGCGCGCTGAAGCATGCGTATTTTCTGGTACAACGTCTTTTGCGCTATAAGAATGTTGGCTCATACTTTTTTCACCTGTGCACGGCCAAATAAACCATTAGGCATCATTGCCAAAGCAATAATCACCATGCCGAATGTAATAATCTGCGTATAACCTGATCCGATGGTTGCTGTAATCAGTGTTTCGGCAATACCAAATAACAAACCGGCTATCACCACGCCCCAGGCACTGGTAATGCCTCCGAGAATCGCAACAGCAAACGCTTTTAATCCGAACAACGTGCCCATATCCGAATGCACATTTGTCAATGGCGCAATCAACACACCGGCAATACCGGCTAGCAAAGTCGACATCGCAAAAGCAATCGAAATCACACGTGTAATCGGAATCCCCATTAATCGTGCAGCATCACGGTTTTGTACAACCGCCAGCATGGCAACTCCCCAGCGGGTTCGACGCGCGATGGTATGCAATACAGCTGCCAGTACTAATCCCACAACAGGGATCAGGATATGAAGAGGATAAATGCCAAGACCTGTACCCCCGATATCAATCGATGACATGGCAAGTGGCGAAGGTAGATTACGTGGTTCTTTACCGAAAGTGTGCATGACCAGATTATCCAGTACGATACCTAATGCCACAGTCGACATTAACCATGCATTCGAACCGCGACTTGCAAATGGTCTGACTGCCAGTCTTTCGACAACCAATCCATACAAAGCACATACGAGTAAAGCCAATATAATGGCTAACCACATAGGCCAACCCAATGTTTGGGCAAATGTGAAACACAGTACTGCCCCCAGCATCATTGAACTGCCCTGTGCAAAATTCATCGTACCGGAAACTGCATAGGTCAAATAAAACCCCAATGCCATTAAACCATACATGCTTCCCATGCCCAGGCCACTAATCAGTGCAGACAATAACAACATTTCCTTCTCCCTTATTTGCCCTATCCGGCATACAACCAAGACACTATTGCGAACGTGATGACGCCCACACCATCTGCACCATCACGTTCATGACTTATTTTTGAACCGGTAAAATACGGTTATCGATAAATTGTGCCCATACATAATCTTTTGGTTGTAATGCATCATGCTCTGTTGCGCTAAACGGTTTGTTATAGACTTTAATCAGACCATCATAGCGATCAATCTTGTAAAATCCTTCACGTACTGCATCACCATTTGTCGAGCCTGCTTTTGCAATTGCCAATGCAGCTAACTGCACACCATCGTACGCATTAGCAACACCGACTGCCGGTGTAATATCGTCAGGCCCCTTGATCGATGGATATTTTTTCTTTAATGCATCGACTACTTTTTCTCCTACAGGCGACAGTTTCCCGAAGAAGCTGAATGTCTGCACAAAGTGGACATTCTTGGCATTTGGCCCTGCCAACTCTGTAAAACGACCGCCAGCAGGTCCCCAATGAGACACAATTGGCACTTTCCAGCCCATGCGATCAAGAGATTTCACTACTTGGGCTGACGGACCAACATTGCCAACCAGATAAAGCGTATCCACCCCTGATGACTTCAGGCGTGTCAGTTGCGGTACAACATCGACATCACTGGCCTCGAATTTCTCGACACCTGCCGGTTTTTCATTTTTGCCAGCTAATGCAGCAAGGATGCCTTTCTCGTTAGATTCACCCCATGGGTTGTTCACCAAAATCAAACCGGCTTTTTTGCTGTTGAAATTCTTCTGTGCATAATCGACCATCGCCACGTCGACCAATTCGTCGACTGCGGAAACCCGGAAAGCGTAGTTAGGATTTGCACCATTTTTTGTAATACCAGTGCCTGCTGCCCAGGGACCGACAAACGGTACCTTTTGCTGATTGATGATAGGCACAATTGCCATGGAAACAGGTGTATCCAGACCACCAAAAATCACGGCAACCTTTTCTTTAAAAATCAATTCACGTGCCGCTAAAACGCCTTTTGCAGGATTACCCTCATCATCACGTCTGACTAATTCCAGCTTGCGTCCACCCAACAAGCCACCATTGGCGTTAATCTCGTCAATGGCAATGGTCATGCCACGTGTAATTGCCTCACCTGCTTGTGCCGACTGACCAGTTAATGCTGTCACCAGACCGATTTTGATCGTGTCTGCAGCCAATGCGCCAGAAGAAAACAACATCCCGGTTGCACCAAGGCAAGCCGCAACACTTGCAGCAATGACGGTACGGCGTGTAATACGAATCATGATGATTTCTCCAAATATACGATTTAAAAGCCTACATAAAGATTCTCAAGAATAGAGAGAGCCAGCCTCATGATGAATTACGCAAAGACCATGCCAACGCCACCATCTTATGAAAATTTTGTCGACAATTTATCTACAGGAAAGTTTTCAATCTAGTCATTGATAGCAATAAGAACTGCTATAGAAGCGCATTTTCATCTACCCATATCGACCCGGCATGACTTATGCATAGTAATAAAAACAAATCTATACAAATGATTGTCGTCAATTTAAAAACGAAATTGAAATCAATAAAATACGTATATTCATAGTTAAACAGGCACTATCTTGAATACAAAATGCACCATTAATGTGCGACATATTGGAGAAAACAATGCATGATGCACCATCATCCAACACGATAACCACTGCACCATCCTATGATCCTGCAGCATTGGTCGATGAATATTTACGCATTCTGATGATTCCTGATCCGGATACGGCACGTCGTTTTGTTGCACCAACATTACGGATTCGCTTCACAGGTTGCCGCTTGATGCACGACCCGTCGGAATGTGCGCAATTCAATGCAGGAAGATACCAGTGGGTTAAAAAACAATTCGAGGGCACTGAAGTTGTCGCCGGTGCCACCATAGACTATGCCGTTGTCTACAACCGCGGCACACTCTATGGTGTCTGGCCGGATGGAGAACCCTTCGAAGGCAATCGCTATGTTGACCGCTATGTGCTGGTCAACGGTCTGATTACACAGATGGATGTATGGAATGACAGCGCAGAACGTATGTTGATTCGCGCTGGTTTGGCAACACACTAACCAAGCTAGAGAATCTGATGACCAACCGCGCCCCAACTTCAAGTGAGATACAACATTCTCCTTTATTCCAACCTGTTCGTACGCATGAACGCTTTGCATACTCTGCAATCCATGACCGGCCTGATTACGTCTGGCCTAACGGCAGCAAACTTGCTGTATATATCGGCTTTAATGTCTAACATTTTGCTTTTGGAGAAGGACTGGGCGCCAAACTCGGACCAGCCTGTCCAGAACCGGATATTCTGAATTACACATGGCGTGAATATGGCAATCGCGTTGGTGCATGGCGCTGCCTTGAATTATTCGATCAGTTAGACATTCCCGTCAGTGCACTGATCAATACTGCTTTGTATCAGCATTGCCCGGAGTTGGTCGCCGCATTTGTGTCCCGTGGATATGAACTGATCGGACATGGTCACACCAATGCAAAACAACAAGGCACCTTATCCGAAGAGGATGAGCGTACCCTGCTTACCCACTGCCGGCAGTTTATTGGACATGAGAGTGGACAACTCCCTTCAGGCTGGTTGTCTCCGTGGATTTCGGAAAGTCATTTAACACCAGATTTATTATTGGAGACCGGCTATCGTTACACCTTGAACTGGAATCATGACGACCAGCCAACACATCTGCAAACACGCAATGGCAAAACACTCTGGTCCATTCCCTATCCACAGGAAGTCAACGATATCCCGATGATTGTCGCGCGCCAGATGGATGGTAAAGATTTTGCCCAACTGATTATTGATCAATTCGACGAAATGCGCGAACAATCCAGACAGCAACCGCTAGTCATGGGGATTGCATTGCATCCCTATCTCGTCGGCCAACCTTACCGGCTACGCCACTTGCGTCGTGCTTTGCGTCATATTGCAGATATCTACCATCAAGGTGATATCTGGTTCACAACACCTGGCGCCATATGCGAACACGTCGATAGTCTGGCAGTATTACGTTCAGACATCTCCACAGCAACTCCCCATATTTAAGACTGGAATTTATTGTGACTTCCACACACACAACATTACATGCTTGCGCCGACACAACCATCGCCAATCAACATACACCTTTTGTCGCTGATGACCACATTGGCGCATTTGTGCCGCATGGACGATTTACCTTAGCCGGCGCATCAAACGGCCCGCTATACGGACTGCATCTTGCAGCCAAAGATCTCTTTGATGTCGCAGGTGTGCCAACAGGTGCAGGCAATCCAACATGGCTATCAACCCATCCTGTACCAACAACAACCCATCCTGTGATTACACAATTGCTCGCAGCAGGTGCGACACTGTCCGGCAAGACATTAACCGACGAACTTGCCTACAGTATTCACGGAGATAACTATCACTACGGCACACCCATTAATGTCGCAGCCCCCGAACGTGTACCAGGTGGCTCGTCAAGTGGTTCGGTGGCAGCAGTTGCAGCAAAGCTATGCGACTTTGCATTGGGAACCGATACAGGGGGTTCAACCCGTGTACCGGCAAGCTATTGTGGCGTATGGGGTTTACGAACAACACATGGCGCATTGTCGGGCGAGTCGATGGTGCCATTAAATCCGAGTTTTGATACAGTAACCTGGTTAGCATCGGATCCCGAGGTATTCACACGTGTTGGCGAAGTGTTACTGCCACAAACCGGTACAACAACATTTACCCGCGTGATTTTACCAACCGATGTGCTGGCACAAGCTGACTCCGAATTCCATATCGCAGCACGACAGGTATTTGATGTGTTAAGCAAAAGTATGGAGGCCAC
>JAATFN010000423.1 GCA_015655165.1 Betaproteobacteria bacterium
ATTGCCAAACAAGCGATCCGCCTGGGCGAATATCTCGACTTTTCTGTCACGGTACGTTCAACTTCGAACACACCGCAAAAACTGGTGGTCGACTACATTGTGCATTTCATGAAAGCCAATGGTCGTACCACGCCTAAAGTCTTCAAATTCAAAACCATCCTGTTGCCGGCCAAAGGCTGCATCACGATGACAAAAAGCCACCCGGTCAAGTACATCACGACACGGGACTATTATGCCGGTATACAGGGTTTGCAAATCCAGATCAATGGTGTGGCAGGTAACAGACAACATTGGACATTAACGCTGGTCTGATGTGTTTATTTGCCCAAAATGTGTCATGTTGCCATATAAGAAATAATTTTTATTGATATCTGTTATTGAAAAGTGTAATGTCAAGTGAAAATTATTGCGCCTTGTTTTTTTATGCAGGAAGTTTTGCGAGGCGAGACATTATAGAGATAGATGAGTAAGTGATGGATATTGAGAATGCGTTGGCAGATTCCCGCAAGCCCGGCGGGAATGCAGGCAACAAGAAAAGTGCACGGTTGTATCTGTATGTCATTGTCGGGGCGCTACTGGGGATCATTCTGGGGTTTGTCGACCCGTCCCTGGCCAAAGAAATGAAACCGCTGGCAACCGGTTTTATTGCCTTGATCAAGATGATGATCGTGCCAATCATTTTTTGTACGATCGTCTTGGGTATCGGTTCGATTGCCAAGGCCGCGACTGTCGGTCGCATTGGTGGATTGGCACTGGCCTATTTTCTGGTCATGTCCGTGGTGGCATTAGCTATCGGTCTGGTGGTCGGCAATATCATCAAACCGGGAACAGGGCTTGATATACACACGGTGTTAAGCAGCGGCGTGCCGATACCGGGTGTTAGCGAGAAGCCGGTTGATAGCGTGGGTTTTATTTTGGGTATCATTCCGCATAGCCTGCTTGATCCATTGGCCACAGGTGTTGTGTTGCAAGGTTTATTTGTGGCGCTCTTATCGGGTTTTGCCCTGCAAGGCATGGGCGAATCCGGAGAGGTCATCTTAAAGGCACTCGGACATGTCCAGAAACTGGTCTTCAGGATGCTTGCCATTGTGACGTGGGTAGCACCACTTGGCGCTTTTGGTGGTCTGGCTGCATTGATTGGTGCCACCGGTTGGGCGGGGTTGGCCAGTTTGCTCAGTGTCATGGCAGCGTTCTACATTACTTGCATACTGTTTGTGTTTGTTGTGCTTGGTGCAATTTTGTGGAGTGTCACACGTATTAATGTGTTTGCATTCCTGAAGTATCTTGGCCGCGAATTTTTGCTGATTTTAGCGACCAGTTCTTCCGAGAGTGCGTTGCCACGCCTTATTGCCAAGATGGAGCATCTTGGTGTCGACAAGTCGGTTGTCGGTATAACGGTGCCGACGGGTTACTCCTTCAATCTTGATGGTACGGCAATTTACCTGACGATGTCGTCGTTATTCATTGCCGATGCCATGGGGTTACCAATGTCAATTAGCGAACAGATCGGTCTGTTGTTGTTCATGATGCTTGCATCAAAGGGGGCCGCGGGGATTTCCGGTGCCGGTCTGGCAACACTGTCGTCTGGTTTGCAGGCAGCGCGTCCTGATTTGTTAAGTGGTGTGTCCATCGTTGTCGGTATTGACCGTTTTATGTCCGAGGCACGTGCATTGACCAACTTTGCCGGCAATGCCATCGCCGTGTTATTGGTCGGGAAATGGACAAATGCACTCAACCGTGAGCAGGTCGATAAAGTGCTCAGCGGAGAGCGTCCATTCGACGAGAACAAGATGGATTCCCAGCATTGATCCTGAACAGGTCTTAACAGTGTATATTCCGCTTTTGAACCGTATTTCTTAAGAGATCAACCGGTACAAAGAGCGGAAAGATAACCGGTTAATTGTCTTGCCGTTTGCAAGCAGTTAGCCGGTTTTTTTATGTCTTGTCGCGCGCGAGTGTCTGGTATTTCAAGTGATGTGCATTTATACACCAAATGGTTTTGCGACGACTAAAACGACGATGACAATCGTCAATACCAATGCAATGGGTGCGCTGCTGCTGATGGTTTTGGAAAACGCGGTAACCGTTTTACCATTGGCAATACGGCGCAGTGTTGACGATTGTTTGCCGAACAGGGCAGAGAGTATCAATACACAGGTGATTTTGAGTTTGAACCAGATAAACATATACCAGCCAATTTGCATGGTCATCGCAATACCCAGTATCCACACCAGAATCATTGCCGGTGTTGTTATCCACCGGTTCCAGCGCAATACAAGCCCCAAGCGATCTGATGGCGCCTTATTTTTGCGCACAGTGTCGATATAAATTGCCAGACTCGATAGCAGCATGCCACCAATCCAGATCGCCACTGCACCGACGTGCAGCCCTAATAATAAATAATATTCCATGGTTTTTTCATTGCTTTAATCTTTGTACTCATGCCGGCAAGGGCGTGAAGAATAATATGGTTTCCATACTGGGATATGGTTCTTGATCAGCTTTGTGTTGCAGGCCGCAAGTGCGCCAGCAACAGGTTGACATAGGCAGGTAATTCTTCTGCAGGACGTACACACAGCAACAGATTACGGTTTGCCCATGCATCCTTTAATGGCACCATGTGCAGCTTTCCTGATAGCGTATGGCGTTGTGCAACGATTGCTGGAACAACAGCAATGCCGATATTGTAGGTGACCATCAGACACACCGTATCGATATGATGCAGCCGTATTCTGTAATGCAGTTGTTTGCCTGATTTTCTGGCGTGGTAAGCCAGATGTTCTTGCAGTGCACTCTTGTCGCTTAGTCCCACAAATGGATGGTGTGCTACTTCTGCCAATGTGACAGGTGTCTTTTGCTGTGCAAGCGGATGTGTGTGCGGGACGACCAGTGTTAACGGGTCGGGGCCAAACAGGTAGGTTTGTAATCCTTGCACATCGGCCGAATCGGCAACAATACCAATGTCTCCCAGTTCATTGCGGACGGCGTCGGCAATCGCATTGCTGGGGCGCTCGACCAGATCGACAGAGACATGTGGATTTGCGCACAAGAATGTACCCAGTAAATCAGGCAGATCACTATTCATTGCCGATGTGTTGCATAAGAGGCGTATATGGCCTTTCAGGCCGGCGCTGTAATGCGATAGTTCTTCGTGCATGTGCGCCATTTGCTGCAATACCATACGTGCATGGCGGATCAGTGCATGTCCGGCAGGTGTGACAGTAACACCATGACGGTTTCTTGCCAGTAATGCAGTGCCCAGTGTTTCTTCCATACCTTTGATGCGTTCGCTGGCAGAAGCCAATGTCATATGCGCACGACGTGCACCATCGGTGATGGTGCCTGTGTCATGCACATGCAAAAAAAGTCGCAGATCGGTCAGGTCAAAACGCATATGAAAATTATAGCACTCTGGGTTTAGGATAAAACGAAGGCACACTTCGGCAAATCCCGATTTGTTCATGCTGTCATCTACGTCAGAATAAAGCACAACAACAACGATGTCCTTATCGGACAGAATAGGGAGAGATAATGGAGTCAGTCATGCCGTTGGATATGTATCTGACAGTCGCTGTCATATTTGTGATTGCAGGCATCGTCAAAGGGATTGTCGGATTGGGTTTGCCAACAGTGGCCATGGCATTGTTAACATTGAGGATGGCCCCGGCAGAAGCGG
>JAATFN010000356.1 GCA_015655165.1 Betaproteobacteria bacterium
ATTGGTGTAATAGGGCTGGTCGCATGGAGTTTCGACTTATTGATGCGCTGGTTAGAGCAGCATATTGTTCCTTGGAAAGGACGAAGCTAACTACCTGTGTAAGCAGGGAGGTAATGGCAAGGGTGCTGAACTTGAATGCCAGTGTGTCGGTCAATGTCAATGTGTTGATGCATGTCATATGCTGACGTTTGCCGGTTACCTGAAACGGGCAAAAGACCTGAGAACACACGCCCTGTATGGACGGGTTTGTTTTATTGTTTTTTCATAGACAGTTCTTTTATGAATGTGTACAATTGCGCTCGTCATTGGGGAGTAGCCGCCTTCCGCGTAGAGAAGGGTTTGTGTCAACATACTTGATCGTTCGATCATGGTGCAAACAGTTACAGCTTGGCCAGACCTTTGATTATGCCACCCCGGGAAATGGCCGGGGGTGTGGTGTGATCATTGTTCTTGGTTCGGCCATTGGAGACTCTCAATTGGAAGCATTTTTCATTTCAACCGGTATCGTTGCATTAGCTGAAATCGGTGATAAAACGCAGTTGCTGGCATTTATTCTGGCTGCGAAATTCCGTAAGCCTATTCCTATCATTCTTGGTGTGCTCGTTGCCACTTTGGTCAATCACGCGTTTGCCGGCGCAGTTGGTACGTGGGTGACATCACTGGTTTCTGCCGAAACCTTACGCTGGATCTTGGGGATTTCCTTTATTGCCATGGCGATTTGGACATTGATCCCCGACAAATTCGACGAAGAAGAGGCCAAATTCAGTCGCTTCGGTGTATTCGGTACCACGCTCATCGCATTTTTCCTTGCGGAAATGGGTGACAAGACACAAGTAGCTACGATCGCTTTAGCAGCACAATATCAGTCATTTTTTGCTGTTGTTGCAGGTACGACATTCGGCATGATGATCGCAAACGTTCCTGCAGTACTTTTGGGTGACCGTATTGCAAACCGCCTGCCAATCAGGTTGGTACACGGTATTGCAGCATTGATTTTTGCGGTACTCGGTGTGGCAACATTGCTTGGCGCCGGTAAATCGATCGGACTGTAATGTGATGCAATATAAAAAAGCGGTGTGATGGATATGCCGTTTTTTTATGGCGTATATCTGGCACAACACTGTGCCAGATATACGCTAGTGTCTGCAATCTTGTTTGGACATGCAATCGAACGTGTGCCATGACGATAATCAAAAATAAGAAAATACGCATAACTCCTGCTGTGAATAACATAATACGCTGTAGCAGTGTCTGGAAAAGCCTGACAGTCGCTTTTGGAGCACAATGCCTATTCTGTATGTGGGTACGAGACAGTAAAACAACAATAAAAGACGACTATGCATGTTGTTTGAGTACGAGAACTCATAGCATTCTTTTTGTGTTTATGAAACGGGAATTAACACGATCTAATATGTGGTGAATCGTAGAGCATTGTTCTGTTGTTTGTTTTAGGATGTAAAACCCGGTAATTTATAACAACAAAAACTGCTTTGCATGTCATAGTGCAAAGACGTACTGACAAGACAGGAGAAGGTGTTGTCGATGAGAAAATATACAGATCCGAAAGCAGCAATCGCGCGGGTGCAAGAAATCTACAATAGTCATACAGACATGCTGAGAACAGCATTCAGGCAATTTTCCGCAGGACAAGAATTTTCCGGGCGTGTGCGTGCCTGTTATCCATTTGTGCGGATTACTATCGAGAATGTCATACATACCGACACACGGCAGTCTTTTGGTTTCGTAGCAGGTCCCGGTACTTACCAGACAACATTTACACGCCCGGAACTGTTTTCCACATATTTGGTGAAACAATTCGAATTGCTGCTAAGCAATCATCAGGTGCCGTTGGAAATCGGTATTAGCGATGTACCGATTCCTGTCCATTTTGCCTTTCCCGAAGGATTACATGTCGAGGATAATCTCGACTCGGATCGTTTACGATTGTTACCCAATTATTTTGATTTGCCGGAGTTGGCAGTCATTGATGACCGTATTGCCAATGGTACGTATGCCATTGAAGAGGAAGTCAGGCATACCGGTGTCAAACCTTTGGCATTATTTACCGGTCCGCGTATCGATTATTCGTTACATCGCCTGCGGCATTACACGGCGACATTGCCGGCGCATTTCCAGCGTTACGTGTTGTTTACCAACTACGCATTTTATATCGATGAATTCGTTAAAATGGGGCGTGCATTAATGCAGTCAACAACTGACCCGGAGTTGCGTACCTATCGTGAGCAATACACGGCATTTGTCGAACCAGGTAATGTCGTGACATGGAACGAGAACAATACGGTGCCGGATGATTTCCAGCAAGGTGTACCGCCCATGCGCCAGCCTCAGATGCCGGCATACCACTTGCAACGTGAGGATGGCACAGGGATTACATTGGTCAATATTGGTGTGGGCCCTTCAAACGCAAAAACAATTACCGACCATATTGCGGTGTTGCGTCCACATGGCTGGATTATGCTGGGGCACTGTGCAGGTTTGTCGCCGTCCCAACGGTTAGGTGACTATGTTTTGGCGCATGCCTATGTGCGTGATGACCATATCTTGGATGATGATTTGCCACTGTGGGTGCCTGTGCCGGCGTTGGCCGAAGTGCAGGTTGCGTTGCAAGATGCGGTAGCCGGTATCACAAAGCTTGAGGGCTATGAGTTGAAGCGGGTGATGAGGACCGGTACGGTGGCATCCGTTGCCGACCGCAACTGGGAGTTACTCGATTACAGGATGCCTTTATTACGGTTTATCCAGAGCCGGGCGATTGCACTGGATATGGAAAGTGCAACAGTCGCTGCGAACGGTTTCAGATTCCGGGTGCCATACGGTACATTACTGTGTGTGTCCGATAAGCCATTGCATGGTGAAATCAAATTACCGGGCATGGCCAATCGTTTTTACGAACAGCGTGTCGCGCAACATCTTAAAATCGGCATATTGGCGCTGGAGTTACTGCGTAATAACGGCATGGAAAAGTTGCATAGCCGTAAATTACGTAGTTTTGGTGAGCCTGCGTTTCGTTAATTACCGTGTCTGCTGGTGGTGCAGGTGGTCGCGCATAGACAAAGTGGCATAGATGCCGGCGCCAGTAAGCAAGGCAGCAGCGGCAATACCTAATGCCGGATTAAACGAGCCGGTTAATGTTGCAAAATAAGTGGCAAGTGGCGGACCAATAATCTGGCCGAAGCTGTATGTGGTGACCATTAAGGCAATTAAACGACTTCGTTTGGCTGTGCCAAGCCGTCTGGCTTCGCGCATGCCAAAGAGGGTAAGTGCTGTAAAGGGCAGCCCTAGCAAAATACTGCTAAGAGCAAATCCGGCTTCACTTGGTAGTACGATGCAGCTAATGATTCCTGTAGCTTGCATGACATAACTGGCTACTAATAACAAGCGTTGGTCATAATGCACCGGAATGCGTGTGGACAGCATTGCGCCGATGGCAGCACACAAACCGAATAATGGCCAGAAAAAATCCAGTAATCTGGAGCCGGGAATGGTAAGCCGTGCGATGACCGGTAAAAAGGTCGCTGTAATGATGTAACCCAGCCCGGACATACCATAGCTTACTGCTTGCCATAAGGGTTCGTGTTTTGTGGCTAAGCGGTTGATGGGTTGGGTTGTGGCAGCAGGTTCTTGCACCGGTATGCTCGGGTTGTGATCAAAAATGTGCCAGCAAATGCTGGCCAAAACGAGTGCTAGCAGACCAAATACAATCCAGCCACTACTTGCGAGCCAGTTGTTATGTATCATGCTGCCGGCGGCTAAACCTGTGATCAGGATGCCGATACCGGGTCCGCAAAAAATATAACCGGCCATCGCAGGGTGGTTCAATTCGGTGAAACGTTGCAAGAACCAGCTCGTAGTATTGACAAATGCCCATCCTGTTGCCAAACCGGCTATGAAACGCAGCCACAGTAACACCCAGATATTGTCTGTGAATGCCATGCTCAGTGTTAAGACGATGGTCAATACGAGACCGCTGCGAATCATTTTCGTCGGTGGCAAGTGCCATACCATACATAATGCGGCACCGATAAAGTAGCCGATATAGTGCAATGTCGCGATGAGGCCGCCTTCAGACAACGTGATAATCCTGTCTTGCAGCATCATCGGCAAAAGCGGTGTGTAGGCAAATCTTCCGATACCCATGATAGTGGCCAAGGTTAATGCACCGGCAAATGCGGTACGCCAAGCACTTTGCTTCGAAGATGAGGCTGTCATGGGGAGTCCTAATGAGAAGGCAGGCTAGATATTAAGCCAAATTATGTACATGTAGCCTGATATGTTTTAACGTACGCTGCGTAAAAAATTGTAAATCAAGAGGTATTTGACCTACAGATTTTATATAGTACAGATCCCCCCTCCATTCTCACCCCCCTGAGAATGGTATTCGTCCCTACGGGTTTACCCGTGGGGATTTTTTTGTCTTTAGACAGTCGGCGGTGAGCGCTATCGGATGTGATTCTTTTTCATGTGACTTGTGCACGTGTGGCATATTTCATGCAAAATGGGTGTTCTGTTTTATTTCCATATGAAAGAATGTACTTTCGAACGCGTGATTTTAGCGTTTGTTCATTCGCATACACTTTGATTTACATCCATAATGGCACGTTTACCCCGTCTCGTGATACCGAATTTGCCGCACTATGTGAGTCAGTATGGCAACAACAAGCAGGATGTCTTTCTGGAAGAGGAGGACTATAGTGTGTTTATTGCCTGGCTCAAAGAAGCTTCTATTCGGTTCGATGTATCCGTGCATGCGTATGCGTTGTTGTCCAACCAGATCCGGATGCTGTTAACGCCAACAACATCTGACGGGCTGGCACGATTTATGCAATGGATAGGGCGTCACTATGTGCCTTATTTCAATCAAAAGTATGGAAGAAGTGGCACATTATGGGAGGGGCGTTACCGTACTTCGGTCGTACAAGCCCCGCAGTACGTGCTGTTATGCAGTTATTATATTGAACATGCTTCATCGGAAACAGGGGTTGCCCCGGCGATGAATGGACATGTGTGGACTAGTTACTTGCACCATATTGGTGATAGAAGTGACCCATTATTGCGCGTTCATGCTTCATATTGGGGATTGGGGAACACGCCCTTTGAGCGGGAAATGCAGTATCGTGCGTTGAGTGAAGCAGCATTTGTATCTGAAGAGATGGTTGCAGTCGATGCAGTATTGAAAAAAGGTGGTGTTCTCGGAACGCAAGCGTTCAAAGAACAACTTGAGAAGCAGTCGGGTCGGAAATTAGGTGGTGGCAGGCGCGGCAGGCCATCGAAAAAAGCAGCGTAAGGCGCGCATTTTTATTTGGCCATTTTTACTCTGTCCCTCATTTATAAAATTTTTAAAATTAATAATTTTTAATTGACTCTGACCCTATTTATTCTCTTTTATCGTCGTTTTCTTAAGCAGTGGAGTATCGTGATGGACAAGCAAGGCTTATATAACCCAGCCAATGAACATGATGCATGCGGTGTCGGTTTTGTTGCCCACATCAAAGGCAAAAAAAGTCATTCTATCGTCGAGCAAGGTTTACTCATATTAAAAAATCTGGACCACCGTGGTGCGGTTGGTGCAGATAAATTAATGGGTGACGGTGCCGGTATCTTGATTCAAGTTCCCGACCAATACTATCGTGAAGAGATGGCCAAGCAAGGTGTCACATTGCCGCCACCTGGCGAATACGGTGTCGGTATGGTATTTCTGCCAAAAGAAAACGCATCGCGCCTTGCCTGTGAACAGGAAATCGAACGTGCTGTCTTGGCAGAAGGCCAAATCTTGTTGGGATGGCGTGATGTGCCAGTAGACATCGAGATGCCGATGTCGCCCACAGTGCGTGACAAAGAACCTGTCATCCGTCAAATTTTTATCGGTCGTGGTCCTGATGTGATCGTTACAGACGCATTGGAACGTAAACTGTATGTAATTCGCAAGTCGTCAGGTCATGCGATTCAAGCATTGAATCTCTTGCACGGCAAAGAGTTTTTTGTGCCATCGATGTCGGCACGTACTGTCGTGTATAAAGGTCTGCTGTTAGCCGACCAGGTTGGTGTGTATTACAAGGACCTGCAAGATGCACGCTGCGTCTCCGCTTTGGCATTAGTACATCAGCGTTTCTCGACAAACACTTTCCCTGAGTGGCCATTAGCCCACCCGTACCGTCTAGTTGCGCACAATGGCGAAATCAATACCGTCAAAGGCAACTTTAACTGGATGCGTGCACGTGAAGGTGTCATGCAGTCAGCTGTATTGGGTGACGATCTGAAAAAGCTGTTTCCGTTGATTTATGAGGGCCAGTCCGATACGGCATCGTTCGATAATGCGCTCGAATTATTAGTGATGGCAGGATATCCATTGCCGCAAGCGATGATGATGATGGTACCTGAAGCATGGGAAAACCATGCATTAATGGACAAGAACCGTCGTGCGTTCTATGAGTATCATGCAGCGATGATGGAGCCATGGGATGGTCCTGCTGCATTGGCGTTTACAGATGGCCGCCACATAGGTGGCACATTGGACCGTAACGGTTTGCGTCCTGCACGTTATATCGTCACCGATGACGATCTGGTCGTGATGGCTTCCGAGTCGGGTGTGTTGCCGATACCCGAATCCAGAATCATCCAGAAATGGCGCCTGCAACCAGGCAAAATGTTCCTGATTGATCTGGATGCCGGCCGCATTATCGGTGACAAGGAATTAAAAGATACTTACGCGAATGCCAAACCATATAAACAATGGATTAGCTCGGTGCGTGTCAAACTGGCAGAACTTAAAAACGAGCCGCCAGAGGACAATGCCAGTACAGCATCCTTGTTGGACCGTCAGCAAGCATTTGGCTATACACAGGAAGATATCAAGTTTCTGTTAACCGCCATGGCACAAAAAGGTGAAGAAGCCATCGGTTCGATGGGGAACGATTCTCCGTTAGCTGTAATGTCCAACAAGAACAAAACGCTCTATCATTATTTCCGGCAGTTGTTTGCACAGGTAACGAACCCGCCAATCGATCCGATTCGTGAAGCGATGGTGATGTCACTCGTGTCTTTCATTGGTCCAAAGCCTAACCTGTTAGATACCAACAACATCAATCCGCCAATGCGTCTGGAAGTATCGCAACCGGTATTGAACTATGCCGATATTGCAAAACTGCGTAACATCAGTGCGCACACCAGTGGCAAGTTCAAGTCGTATGAACTCAACATTTGCTATCCGGTCGTATGGGGTAAAGAAGGGATCGAAGCACGTCTGGCATCATTGTGTGCGAAAGCTGTCGATGCCGTGAAATCCGGACACAACATTCTGATTATCTCGGACCGCAAGGCCGATGCAGATCAGGTCGCCATACCCGCATTGCTAGCAACTTCCGCCATTCATCAGCATCTGGTGAACCGTGGTTTACGTACATCGACAGGTCTGGTCGTTGAGACAGGATCAGCACGTGAGACACATCACTTTGCCTTGCTGGCAGGTTATGGTGCCGAAGCGATCCATCCTTATCTGGCCATGGATACATTGGCTGAAATGGCGCCGAATTTACCAGGCGCACCCACTGCCCACGATGTGATCTATAACTTCCAGAAAGCGATTAGCAAAGGCTTGATGAAAGTCATGTCCAAGATGGGTATTTCGACCTACATGTCTTACTGTGGCGCACAGATTTTTGAAGCCATCGGTTTGAATAAAGCATTAACCGACAAGTATTTCAAAGGCACAGCATCGAATGTCGAAGGCATTGGTGTGTTCGAAGTTGCCGAAGAAGCATTGCGCTTGCATCGCGCCGCATATAGTGACGATCCTGTTTTAGCAAACGCGCTGGACGCCGGTGGTGAATATGCATTCCGTATCCGTGGTGAAGAACACATGTGGACACCGGACGCGATTGCGAAGCTGCAACACTCTACACGGTCAAACAACTTCAATAGCTACAAGGAATACGCACAAATTATCAATGACCAGTCCAAACGTCATATGACATTGCGTGGTCTATTTGAATTTAAAATCAATCCAGCAACAGCAGTCGCGCTGGATGAAGTCGAATCTGCCAAGGAAATCGTCAAACGTTTTGCGACAGGTGCGATGTCGTTGGGATCAATCTCCACAGAAGCACATGCCACACTGGCTGTTGCGATGAACCGTATTGGCGGGAAATCCAATACTGGTGAAGGTGGCGAGGATGTGAACCGCTATCGTCAGGAGTTGCGTGGTATTCCGATCAAGCAAGGCGATACATTGGCGTCCATCATTGGCCAAAGTCGTATCGAAGCGCATATCCCGTTGCAAGATGGTGACTCTTTACGTTCGAAGATCAAGCAAGTGGCTTCCGGTCGCTTTGGTGTATCCGCCGAATATCTGATATCTGCCGACCAGATCCAGATCAAGATGGCACAAGGTGCAAAACCGGGTGAAGGTGGCCAGTTACCAGGCGACAAGGTGTCAGAATACATCGCAACATTGCGTGTGTCGGTGCCGGGTGTCGGACTGATTTCTCCACCACCGCACCATGATATTTATTCGATTGAAGATCTGGCACAGTTGATTCACGATCTGAAAAACGTCAATCCGCGTGCGACAATTTCCGTCAAACTGGTGTCCGAGGTTGGTGTCGGTACGATTGCCGCGGGTGTTGCCAAAGCGAAAGCCGATCACGTTGTGATCGCAGGTCACGATGGTGGTACAGGCGCATCTCCTTTGTCATCGGTCAAGTATGCCGGGTCTCCATGGGAACTGGGCCTGGCTGAAACACAACAGACGCTGGTATTAAACGGCTTACGTAACCGTATTCGTGTGCAGACAGACGGCCAGATCAAAACAGGTCGTGATGTGGTCATTGGTGCGTTGCTTGGTGCTGACGAGTTTGGTTTTGCGTTAGGAGAAGAAGAAGAAGTTGCGATTGTTTCGCGGCGCGAGGCGGGGGACAAAGATTTCCCCACCGATGGTGCCGCCGAACTGGTGCCGCTTGAGATTGTTGCGCGGCAGACCATTGCGCTTGTTGAAGAAGTCGTTCGCGTTGAAGTCGGGATTGCGCGCGAACTCGAAGACGGTTCCGTGGTATTGGCTGGTGCCGCCCTTGGAGACGACTGTGATGACGCCGCCGCCGTTGCGGCCGTACTCGGCGGAGTAGTTGTTTTCGAGGATGCGGA
>JAATFN010000111.1 GCA_015655165.1 Betaproteobacteria bacterium
GCATTGGATGCACAACGCTATCTGGAAAGTCTGGAATAATGTCGTTTTGTCCACGACCGATCCTGGTAGTGGGCACTTCGCCTTTACTTTGACAAGAATATATGGCTTCGTTCAAAGATCTTTCTTCTCTCAAACATTTGCGCGCAACCTTGAAAGTGCAGGAAGACGCACGCCAGAAAGCAGAAATCGAGCGCATCACTCTGGAAAAGAAACAGCAGGAAGAAGCCAATCTGTTTGCCTTAAGTGTTGGCAAAGTCACACCCATTACCACTAGCGATAAAGTCATCAGTGCCCCTGCCCGCCCGCAGCCCATTCCAATTCAACATATCGCTGACGAAAAAGCCGCATTACGCGAATCGCTCTCGGACGAATTCACGTTCGAGACATTAATGGATACGGACGAGAATTTAAGCTTTATCCGACCAGGTATTGGCAGCGATGTCTTGTCAAAACTGCGTCGCGGTCACTGGGTCATTCAAAGCCAGCTGGACTTGCATGGTTTACGTCGGGATGACGCACGCGACAGAATCGGGGAATTTTTACGGCAAGCTCGCAAGAACGGGCATCGTTGTGTGCGCATCATTCACGGAAAAGGACATGGCTCCATCGGTAAAGAGCCTGTACTAAAACACAAAGTGCGTATCTGGCTTGCACAAAAAGATGAAGTGTTGGCTTTTTGTCAGGCTAGAGCTGCAGACGGTGGTGCCGGCGCACTCGTCGTACTATTGAAGTCAAGCACACCGTCAAACAGCTAATTTCACACCAGAAGAACATGACACTCACTTCTTCTGGCATATCAATGATTAAACAGCTTCGCTACCTGTCTCGCCCGTACGGATACGAATGACTTGCTCGACTGCCTGTACAAAAATCTTACCATCACCAATCTTGCCGGTACGTGCCGCCTTTGTAATTGCTTCGACTGCTGCATCAACAATACCATCGTCGACGACGACTTCAACTTTGATTTTCGGGAGGAAATCGACAACATATTCAGCACCACGATATAGCTCTGTGTGGCCTTTTTGACGTCCAAAACCTTTTACTTCAGTCACAGTCAATCCGGTAACACCAACGACGGCCAGCGATTCACGCACATCATCCAGTTTAAATGGCTTGATAATCGCGGTAATTTGCTTCATAGAGACTCCTGTTATTTATTTAAGACCGGCAAAACGACATTCTACCGTTTTATTGTACACAAGAGAGATAGCAAACCCATGTTTTTACTGAGCAAGCCCCGCTACAAGGATGTGTCAACATGCATCAAACCGCATTTCCTCTCTCGTCAATGATCGGGAATACGGTCCAGGTCAGCGATCCATACAACGGCCTCACCGTCACTTGGCGCACGCCAATCGCCACGTGGCGATAAAGAACCACCAGAGCCCACCTTGGGAGAATTAGGAACACAAGTGCGTTTGAACTGGCTAGTTTTAAAAAATCTGAACAAGAAAATACCCAGATTCTTTTTAATCGTCGCCAAATCATATTGATTGCGCACCACATGTTCACCTTCAGGCCAGTGCCCCACAGCTTTATCTTTCCATGCATGCAACGATAAAAAAGCCACTTTGGCAGGACTAAATCCAAAACGCAGCGTGTAGTAAAGATTGAAATCCTGTAGCGCGTAAGGTCCGATAAAGTCTTCGGTTTTCTGGCCAGGTTGACCATCTTTTTTACCTGGTACAAGTTCGGGACTGATTTCTGTATCGAGGATATCGATCAATACTTGTCTACCGTCATCCCCCATCTGCCCGCTCTCGGCAATCCACCGCACCAGATAGGAAATCAGCGTCTTGGGCACACTCGCGTTTACATTGTAATGCGACATATGGTCACCTACCCCATACGTACACCAGCCCAGCGCCAACTCGCTCAAATCACCTGTTCCGATCACAATGCCATTGTGATAGTTTGCCATTCTGAACAAATGATTGGTGCGCTCACCTGCCTGTACATTCTCGAAAGTAATGTCGTATTGTTCCTGACCATCGGCATAAGGATGCCCCAGATCTTTCAACATTTGCAGGCAGCTCGGACGAATATCGACCTCGCTGGCGGTCACCCCCACTGCAACCATCAATCGTCTGGCTTGTGCCAAGGTACGCGCACCGGTCGCAAAACCGGGCATGGTCACGGCAAGAATGTTAGCGCGTGGCAAATGTAGTTTATCCATCGCTTTGGCGCAGACCAGTAAGGCGTGGGTAGAATCCAGTCCACCGGAAATACCGATAACCACTTTATCAATACCGGTTGCACGCAGCCGCTGCGTTAATGCCTGCACCTGGATGTTATAGACTTCATTGCAACGTGCTTCGCGACGGGTGGCATCATGCGGCACATAGGGATAACGCGCTACTTCACGCTCTAGCAACACATCTTTTTTTAGCGGCACATCAAGAGAAACCGTAATCACATCGAATTTAGCCACTTCTTGTGCATGACGACGTACCGAATCGGCAAATGTCGTCAAATGCATACGCTCATGCGACAGACGCTCCAAATCAATATCGGCAAATGTCAGTTGCGACTGGTCGCAATACCGGTCGGACTGGGCGAGCAACTCGCCATTCTCGCAAATCATAGACTGGCCATCCCACGCCAGATCAGTTGAAGATTCTCCTTGGCCGACAGACGCATATAAATAGGCGCCAAGACAACGGGCTGACTGTTGCGAGACAAGTTGTGTGCGGTAATCTGCTTTTCCGACCAGCGCGTTCGAAGCAGACAAATTGACCATGACTGTCGCACCGGCAAGACTTGCAAACGACGACGGTGGAATCGGCACCCACAAGTCTTCACAGATTTCCACATGAAAACGCAATAGCGGCAATTCCGCCATCTGGAACAATAGCGCCGCCCCGAAACGCACTGTCTGACCACATAGTGTGATTTCTTTGACAACGGCAGTATCCGCACTGCGAAATTGTCTGGCCTCGTAGAATTCACTATAGTTCGGCAGGTAGCTTTTAGGCACAACGCCGGCGATTTGACCTTTAGCAATGACGACGGCACAGTTGTACAACTGATGCTCGACTTGTAAAGGCAAGCCAACCACTAGCGCTATATCGAGTTTTTTTGAAGCATTAACAATGATCTGTAAGGCAGCTTCTGCCGCCACCAGCAAAGGGCGTTGGTGAAACAGATCCTCGCAACTATAGGCAGAAATACCCAGTTCCGGAAAAGCAACAAGGACAGCGCCTTTTTTAGTAGCCTGTTCTGCCAATGCAATGATTTCCGACGCATTAAAGGCCGGATCGGCAATTTTGCAACGCGTTGTGGCAACAGCCACACGAGCAAACTGATGGGTATATATATTGAAAAATGGGGTCGTCATATTTCACATCAACAATTCTGGTCTCAAGGACAGATACACGCCTGTGGATATACAATAGCATTGTTGTGCCCAAACATATATCCGGCACACGACAAACTGCTACTTGATGTAGCCCACTATTGCATCCATCACCGGTCAAGGTAAATGCATTATCGCACGCGAATCGTCACTTCCTTACAAGAAATTGGGCCTGCAGCATGGCATGACCTACTGCAAAGCCAGACCGGGCACACGCCTTTCCTGCAATATGCATTCTTGCATGCCTTGCACGAGAGTGGTAGTGCAAATCGTGCTACCGGTTGGGAGCCACAGTATCTGACATTGTGGCACAACAATCAGCTGGAAGCTGCAATGCCCTTGTACTTAAAGTACCATTCCTATGGCGTATATGTTTTCGACTGGGCCTGGGCCGATGCCTACGAACGACACAACCTGCCCTATTACCCGAAATTACTCTCTGGCATTCCTTTTACCCCTGTGACAGGGCCGCGCCTTCTCGCACGGACCCCCGAAGCACAAACAGCACTCATCAATGCTCTGGAACAATTACAACGCAATACAGACAATCTGTCATCGACCCATATCCTGTTCCCGACAGCCGATCAAGCACAATTACTCAAGGAACAAGGTTTTTTGCTGAGAAGTGGCGTTCAGTTCCATTGGCAAAATGATCATTACCGGAACTTCGATGATTTTTTATCGACATTGGATCGTAAAAAGCGTCGTAACATTCTGGCAGAGCGCCGCAAAGTACATGATGCCGGTGTGCATTTCCAGTTACGTCAAGGCAACCATATCCGCGAGGAAGACTGGGTATTTTTCCATCGGTGTTATTGCCAGACGTATGTTGAACACCGGTCATCACCCTATCTGAATCTGGATTTCTTTTTACGCATTGGACAAAGCATGCCGGATAACCTGCTTTTGACCATTGCAATCAAAGATAACACTCCCATTGCAGCGTCCCTCGTCATTCACGATCAAACGACACTGTACGGCAGATACTGGGGCGCATTGGTCCATGTAGATTGCCTACACTTTGAAGCAGCCTATTATCAACCTTTGGAATTCTGCATTGAACAAAAGATGGCCTGCTTTGAAGGTGGTGCACAAGGTGAACATAAAATAGCCAGAGGGTTTTTACCGCAAAAAACCTGGTCTGCACACTGGCTGTCGCACCCGAGCTTTTATGAAGCTGTTGAACGCTTTTTAGAACGTGAAGCCACTGGAATTGATCATTATCTGGAAGAGTTAAATGAACATAATCCATTCAAAGTTCCCAATTTACTCTAATGCTAGCAGCGTTGGAAATGTCAGTTGCCACGATCTACACAAAGTGCAGTCTGTCATGCAAACCAACAAATACGCAACAAGGAAATGATATTCGACACCAAGATGATCATGTGCTTAGCCTGCTGTATGCTGATGGCAGCCACTTTGGAAAATATCATTCCCTAATTTTCTTTTAATGAAGGTAAAAAAGCAACTTTGTCATCATCTAAATTACTTACTTGGTAAATTCCACTCAACTTTTGCTTTAGCTAAATTGGCAGGATAAACCGTCACCAAATCATTACCTCTCCATTGCACCATCACTGGAAGAGCACCAACAGCAGCACCAGTTGCATCAAATTGAACACATCCGGCTGGAATCCCTTTAGCGATACCATCACAGTACTTAATCGTTGATAATGCATCTCTGACTTTTTGTGGATCATCTGACTTGGCAATATCAATGGCATGCAACATGGCTTCCGTTGCCGCACCAAAAATCAATGCATCATGAGGCATATAAGAACCAAACCGTGCTTTATATTTGTTGGCGATATCTGGCGCCATGTCATAGTTTGCTGTA
>JAATFN010000237.1 GCA_015655165.1 Betaproteobacteria bacterium
CGCTGCACGAATCGCATCACGATCACGCTGACTACGAAATGGCGGCGTGACACGCGCGTTCGAATCAAAATACCCGATATCCATTTCCGACAAGTGTAAATAATGCACACCGACGTCGCACGTAATCGGCAAACCTTCACGCTTGGCCTCGCGCACCAATGCCAGTGCTGCTGCAGACGAAAGACGACACAGATGCACACGGGCACCAGTGGATCGTACCAATTCAAAGATGGTATACAGCGCAATGGTTTCCGATATGACAGGCACACCCGACAAACCCAAACGCGACGCGGCAGGGCCACTATGTGCCACACCAAAACGTCCCAGATGCGGATCTTGCGGGCGCAACCATACGGTATATTCAAATGTCTTGGCGTACTGCAGTGCGCTTAACAACACATTTGTATCGAGAATCGGCTCATCTGTTTGTGTGAACCCTACACACCCGGCTTCAGTCAATTCGGCCATCTCGGTCAAGGCATTACCCTTCAAACCGACAGTCAACGCACCCAAAGGATAGACATTGGCTTGATTTAAGACGCTCGCACGACGTTTTAACATTTCGACCAGACCCGGTTCATCCAACACCGGATCTGTGTCGGGTGGACACACCAAGCTCGTGACACCGCCATGTACAGCTGCCGACAATTCCGACTCCAGCGTCGCTTTATGTTCGTAACCCGGTTCACGCAAACGCGCACTCAAGTCGACAAGACCGGGCACAATAATCTGGTTAGTTGCATCAATGACCTTGTCGGCAACAAATTCTGCCGGCGCACGGCCAATAGCGACCACATTGCCATTGTCAATAAAGACATCCTGCAATCCATCGATACCGTTAGCAGGATCTATTAATCTGCCATGTTGAATATGGAGTTTCATCTTGTTTAGTTCCCCGCCACTATGCTCATCACCGCCATACGCACGGCAATTCCGAATGTTACTTGCGACAAAATCACCGACTGCGGGCCATCAGCCACAGCTGAATCGATTTCAACACCACGATTCATCGGCCCCGGATGCATGACAATCGCATCAGGCTTTGCCAGCGCCAAACGTTCTTGAGTTAAACCGTAGCTTTTGAAATACTCTTGTGCCGAAGGCAACAATGCGCCATTCATACGCTCGTTTTGCAAGCGCAACATGATCACCACATCGACATCTTTCAGTCCGGCATTCATATCGGTGAAAACACGCACACCCATTTGTTCAAGCCCTGAAGGTAACAAAGTACGTGGTCCGATCACACGGACTTCTGGCACACCTAACGTTGTCAATGCATGAATGTCGGACCTGGCAACACGGCTATGCAACACATCGCCGATAATGGCCACACGCAAGTTGCTGAAATCCTTTTTGTAGTGACGAATCGTATACATGTCCAGCAAACCCTGTGTCGGGTGGGCATGACGACCGTCGCCGGCGTTCACCACGTGCACGTGCGATTGTTTGGTGTCGATCAAATGCTTGGCAATCAAAAACGGCGCACCGGACTGGGCATGACGCACAACAAACATATCGGCGTGCATTGCCGCCAGATTATCGATGGTGTCCAACAACGACTCACCCTTGCTGGTCGACGACGCTGCGATATTGAGATTCAACACATCGGCAGACAAACGCTTGGCGGCAATTTCAAACGTTGTACGTGTACGCGTGGAATTCTCGAAAAACAGGTTAAATACGCTTTTACCGCGCATTAACGGTACCTTCTTCACTTCCCTGTCACTGATACTGACAAATGAAGACGCCGTATCTAGGATGTTGGTGACGATCGCTTTGGGAAGACCTTCTATCGTGAGTAAATGTTGTAACTCACCGTGTTTGTTTAATTGCGGATTATGCATGGACCACCGTCAGAGAAAAGCTGCCATTGTCGGCACGTTCTAATTGAATCGACTCTTTGGCACCGACATTGACTGTGTCTGCCAGAAAATCTGCAGCAACAGGCAACTCACGCCCGCCACGATCGACTAATGCTGCCAGCATAATGCGTGCCGGTCGCCCATAATCGAAGAGTTCGTTAATCGCAGCACGGGTTGTGCGCCCTGTGTACAAGACGTCGTCGACCAACAATACCGTGGCACCCTCGACATCGAATGTAATCTGGCTCGGTTTGACATCGGGGCGCAAACCTTTTTCTGCGTAATCATCCCGGTAGAAAGAGACATCGATAAATCCAAGTCTGTCTTCCAAACCCATCTCTTTGGCCAAGCGCTCTGCCAGCCAGGCACCACCCGAATGAATACCGACGATCGCGACATTTGGAATACCTGCTAAACCGGCCTTGATCTGATGCGCCAATTTGTCATAGAGTGCTTCTGCGTTAAGTGTTGAAGGTGTCATGTCAGATGTGTTGGTTCGTCAAAATATTGCTGCAAAATAATCGCAGCAGCCTGCGCATCGATGATATCGCCGCGCCTTTGGGAAATCACAGCAGAAGAATAACGTTCGTCGACCAGTACTATGTCCAGATTAAAGCGACCATGGAGCTGATTGGCAAAACGACGGCATCGCGCCGTCATTTCGTGTTCAGTTCCATCGGGATACATCGGTAAACCGACAATACATCGCCCCGGCTTCCATGCATCAATCAGTTTACCCAACGCCACAAACTTACCATCATTGGTAGCCTCTGCAATGACGACCAAAGGCTGCGCCTGTCTGACCAGCGTATTACCGACTGCGACACCGATGCGTTTTAACCCGAAGTCAAAGGCCAGTATCGTTTCCACGTGTGACCTTACGCGTGCCCGGATTCTGCATTGAGCATGACAGGGTCAACACCCAGCAATGCCAATGCCGCGACAAACCGTTCTTCCACCGGCAAGTCAAAAATAATGGACGGGTCGGCTTTGACTGTCAACCAGCCATTGTTACCCAACTCCTGCTCGAGCTGTCCGGCACTCCAGCCAGCACATCCCAGACTGATAAATACCTGATTAGGACCATTGCCCAATGCCAGCGCCTCCAGAATGTCTTTCGATGTCGTCAATGCCACATCGTCTGTCACCGACAAGGTCGAAGAAAATTTTTCGAATGCAGAATGCAATACAAACCCACGCTCGATCTGGACCGGGCCACCAAACATGACCGGACGACGAAACATCAATGGCATCGATTCAGGGGTATCCGGCTTGATTTCAAGGCGCAGATTGATACGGTCGAACAGCACGTCCATACTCATGTCGGTGGGCTTGTTAATCACCACCCCTAATGCACCATTTTTATTGTGCTCGCACATATAAACTACCGATCCCCCAAAAATGGGATCAAGTATCGATGGCATCGCAATCAGGAAATGATCCGTCAAATCAAGGGCTAACGGATCTTTGGCATCACCAGCGTCGCCTGCTGGCGTGATATGGACAACAGGATCGTCCACCACATCCGAGTCCTGCATACTGGCGTAGGCATCCAAGGAAATGGGATCAATATTAAATCTCTTTTTCATGCGGAACATTTTAGCATTTTTAGACGCATTCCTGCGTCCTGTCACAGAGTTCTTTTATGCCCCGCGATATGGCAGAGAAAAATGCACTATTGACCAGTCACGATGCCTTCCCCGAAGACGACAGCAGATGCACTGATGCACACCATCCCGTCTTTTGTTTTTCCATGCGCGGTAGGCGACTTTCCCTTATTTTTGCCGGTTTCATGTATTTTCCCGGTATTTTATTAATGTGCCTTATCCCAATTAGGTCCCACACCGACCTCTGCCAGCAACGGCACCTTCAGTGCTGCCACATTTTTCATCAACTCGGGCAATTGTTCTTTGACCAGTGCCAACTCTGTTTCGGGGACCTCCAGCACCAGTTCATCATGCACTTGCATGATCATTTTGGTCGCTAATTTGTTGTCTTCCAACCAGCCTTGTACGGCAATCATCGCCAGCTTGATCAGGTCGGCCGCGGTTCCCTGCATTGGCGCGTTAATCGCCGCACGTTCGGCACCTTGCCTTCTCGGGCCATTCGGCGAATTGATTTCGGGCAACCATAAACGGCGTCCAAAAACCGTCTCGACATAGCCTTGTTCTTTGGCAAGCATCCGCGTCTCGTCCATATACTGCTTCACACCCGAGAACCGTTGGAAATATCTCTCGATATACATTTGCGCCGCAGAACGCTCGATGCCCAAGTTGCCAGCCAGGCCAAACGCACTCATGCCGTAAATCAAGCCGAAGTTGATCACCTTGGCATAACGGCGCTGCTCGCTTGTCACATCTCCCAGCCCCACCCCAAAAATCTCGGAGGCTGTCGCCCGGTGAATATCTTCACCATCGGCAAAGGCTTTTAGCATGTTCGCATCCCCCGAAATATGCGCCATGATGCGTAATTCGATCTGCGAATAGTCGGCAGAGACAATGACCGCACCAGCTGGCGCGATAAACGCTTCGCGAATGCGCCGCCCTTCAGCTGTTCTGATCGGGATATTCTGTAAATTGGGATCATTCGAGGCAAGCCGTCCAGTCACAGCGACTGCTTGCGCATAATTGGTATGCACACGCCCTGTTTTAGGATTGACCATTTTGGGTAACTTGTCGGTATAGGTCGACTTTAGTTTGGCCAAACTACGGTAATCCAATAAAGTCTTCGGTAACGGATAATCTTCAGCGAGCTTCTGTAACACTTCCTCATCGGTTGACGGCGCGCCGGACGGCGTCTTTTTAACAACAGGCAAAGCCAGTTTGCCAAACAGGATTTCACCTAACTGCTTGGGTGAATTCAAATTGAAAGGCTGCCCTGCCAGATCATGGGCTTGTTGTTCAATATCGATCATACGGCGTCCCAGATCATGGGACTGCTCACCGAGTAACTTGGCATCGATCAATACACCATTACGTTCGATTTTTTGCAATACCACCGCCGTCGGCACTTCGATTTTTTCATATATATAGCGCAGCTTGTCATCGGCTTTCACTTGCGGCCACAATACGTTATGCAATGCCATTGTGACATCCGCATCTTCTGCCGCATAAGCTGTCGCCCGCTCGATATCAACCTGACTAAAACTGATCTGGGCAGCACCTTTGCCACAGACATCGGTATAGGCAATGGTTTTGTGATTCAAGTGGCGCAAAGCGAGGCTATCCATGTCATGCGGACGATGTGATTCGAATACATAGGATTCCAGTAACGTGTCATGCACGACACCTTTTAACGCAATACCGTAGTTGGCCAGAACGTGGCTGTCATACTTTAAGTTTTGTCCGACCTTGGCTTTGGATGCATCTTCCAGCCAGGGCTTCAATTTTGACAGCACCAATTCACGCGAGAGTTGTACCGGTGCATCCTGATAGTTGTGTCCAACCGGAATATAGACTGCAGTGCCAGCCTCACAACACAGAGACAAACCGACCAGTTCTGCGGCCATCGCATCTAGTGACGTGGTTTCGGTATCGACCGATGTCAACGATGCGTGTTCAATAGTATTGATCCAGAAATCGAGTTTGTCTTCTGTCAGCACGACTTCATACACAGATTGTTTCGCGGCCATTGTATCGAACAATCCACCTTGGGAAAGCGACAAAGGGGTATCAACCGTATTGACGACTCCGGCAGTAACAGGATGCGTTGAACTGTCGGCACCGTCGACGTTGCTGCTTTCCAACTCACGTAACCAGGTACGGAAATTGTAGCGGGTAAACAACTCTTTTAATAAATTTTTGTTCTGGGGGCCTGGTGCAAATGAGTCGAGAATAGTTGCCATATGACCACTTAAGTCACAGTCGGTCTTCACCGTGACCAACACTTTTGCCTGCGGCAACCAGGGTAATGCCTCACGCAAATTGGCACCGACAACACCACCGATATGCTCGGCGTTCGCCATCACACCTTCCACAGTATCGTACTGTTCAAGCCACTTCACAGCCGTTTTAGGGCCGACTTTGGCAACCCCTGGCACATTGTCGACAGTGTCGCCAATCAAACTCAAATAATCTACAATGCGCTGTGGAGGTACACCGAATTTTGCTTTAACGCCATCATGCGTCAGTATTTCATTACTCATTGTGTTCACCAACGTCACGTGCTCATTGACTAGCTGCGCCAAATCCTTGTCCCCGGTAGACACAATGGTATCCAACCCCTGCGCCGTTGCCATGACAGACAATGTTCCGATGACATCGTCCGCTTCGACGCCTTCTACCGCTAGGATTGGCCACCCCAATGCGCGAATGGCGGCATGAATGGGTTCTATCTGTAGCGCAAGATCTTCCGGCATGGATTTACGGGTTGCTTTGTACTCCGGATATAAGTCGTCACGGAATGTTTTCCCGCGGGCATCGAATATACAAGCGATATAACTTGCGGGATAATCAAGGCGTAGTCGACGCAGCATATTAATGATGCCGTACAACGCACCAGTCGGTGCTCCCTCCTTGTTACGCATATCCGGCAAAGCATGAAACGCACGATAGAGGTAACTTGATCCATCAACTAACAATAGGGTTTTTTGCATATGGAACTTAGAGGAAAAAATGTACCACGATTACGAGAAGTAGACGACATCGAGCGCTCAACCAATAAGAAAGCGCGCGAGTCATGGCATGTACTGACAATTATGGCAGAATTTATCGAATCCATTGAGCGCTTATCGGAAGTACGACCTGCCGTGTCGATTTTCGGTTCGGCGCGTACAAAACCCGGTCATCCCGATTATCAATTGTGCCTGGACATTGCACGACATTTATCCGATGCAGGTTTTGCAGTCATTTCCGGTGGCGGACCTGGCATCATGGAAGCTGCCAACAAAGGGGCATATGCCGGTTTATCTCCTTCTGTCGGTTTGAATATCCTACTGCCACATGAGCAACATGGCAATGAATGGCAGGACATTTCCCTGCAATTTCGCCATTTCTTCGCGCGCAAGGTAGCATTCGTCAAATATGCCGATGCCTATGTTGTCCTGCCAGGCGGTTTTGGGACACTGGATGAACTCACAGAAGCACTGACCTTGATGCAAACAGGTAAATCGCGCCGTATGCCGATCATTTTGGTTGGCAAGCAGTTCTGGAGCGGGTTTCTGGCATGGATTAGCACCCAGCTGGTCACTGACGGCATGATTGCCAAACACGATGTGGAGTTGATGCAGTTAATCGATGACCCGACAGACATCGTTACTGCCATTGAAGAATTTTACAAAACCAATCCTAAAAAACCACCAACTCCGGAACAACAAACCGATACCTATGTGTAATCACCTGTCAA
>JAATFN010000317.1 GCA_015655165.1 Betaproteobacteria bacterium
TCGACATAGCCGATCGAACCTTTGATCTTTTGTACGTTAGCAGCAATACCTTCATTGCCTTTGCCACCGATACCGACTATCCATTTTAAAGCGGAACCGGCTCCGATTTGTGACTTGAAGTCTGCATTTGCCTTAGACAGATAGCTGGTAAATACAAACGACGTACCTGAGCTGTCCGAACGGTATACGACGGTAATGTCTTCGGCCGGCAGCTTCAAACCACTATTTAACGCTGCGATTTCTGGTGCATTCCACTTGGTGACTTTACCCAGATAAATATCTGCCAGTACTTCTCCGGACAATTTCAGCTGACCTGGTTTGATGCCATCAATATTTAATACCGGTACAACACCACCGACGATTGCCGGGAACTGGATCAAACCGCTAGACTCAAGCTCTTCGATTTTCAACGGCATGTCGGATGCACCGAAATCAACAGTGTTTGCTTTAATTTGTTTAATACCACCACCCGAACCGATCGACTGATAGTTCATGCTGTTGCCGGTAGCGGCTTTATAGGATTCTGCCCATTTGGCATAGATAGGATATGGAAATGATGCGCCGGCACCAGTGATTTCAGCAGCATATGCTGCTGTAGACAAAACCAATGTACCGCATACTGCCGTTGCAACGGATTTAATCAACTGATTCAACCCCATTTTTTGCTCCTTTGTGTAAGTAGATTGTTTTCTTCTGAAAACGTCCCCACTGTAACGAGCAAATATGACGAGTTTGTGACATGAAACGTTCTTATTAAAAAACAGCGCATCAATCGCTTTTTTTACTCGAATCCATCAGTCCTGTGAGGCAATACCAATACGATGGCAACACTTGTACACCCTAAAACAAAAGGGCTGGGTCCTGTGTCATACAGAACCCGGCCCTTGTAAATCACTTCTGGTAGCTTGGTCTAAGCTCCCCTTATAACTTAACCATCTTCTTCGGCATGCTGACGTTTCGGATATACCTTAACAAGCACAATCCGTGGCCCTTTCATACGTTTGACAACCACATCGAAAGCATCAAATTCGATTTTTTGGCCTTCTCTTGGGATCTCGCCGAGTTTTTCCATCACAAGACCACCGACTGAATCGACGTCTTCATCGTCTTCAACTTCGATATCCACGCCCAGCATATGTTCTAATGTCACAATCGGTAAACTGCCCTTACCCAACAAGGTGCCATCTTCTTGCACAGTCCATTCATGGTTACTATGACGGAATTCGTCTCGGATTTCACCAACCAATACGGCCAGAAGATTATCAAGCGTGATAAAACCCTGAGGAGGCTGCCCTTTTCTCCCAATAATCGCAAAATGCGGTGAACCTGTTCTAAAACGCCTTAACAGCTCCAACGCGGACAAACTTTGCGGAATGAACTGTACTGGGCGCAAATAACTTTCAAGATTATCGATGACTTGTCCGTTTTGCTGGGCAATAAACAGGTCTTTCAAATGGATCAGTCCGATGACATTTTGTTCTTCATCAAAATAGGGGTAGCGACTAAATCGGTTACGGCAAATTGTCTCCAGATTGTCTTTTAACGATTCTGTCTTGTGTAAACCGACAATTTCGTTGGATGGACGCATTAATTCTGCAACCTTCAGCTCACCAAAATCCAGTGTTTGTGCCAACACATTCCATTCGGCTGTTGTGAACTTACCGCCCTTGCCGTTTGTGCGCAAAATAAGCTTTAATTCGTCAGACGAATAATGTGCATCCTGACCGTTGGTGTTTCCCAACCGCAATATGCGCAGTAACCTGTTTGCACTGTGGTTCAGTATCCAGATTAATGGATACATCAGCCAATAAAAACCATACAACGGTATCGCACACCACAGTCCGATTTTTTCAGCGCTACGGATCGCCATCGATTTCGGTGCCAATTCTCCAACAACAATATGCAAATAGGAGATCACGAAGAACGCAAAGATAAACGATACGCCATGAATAACTTCAGGGGCAGTCACACCAGCAAGTGCGAACAATGGTTCCAGCAAACGTGCGAACGCAGGTTCGCCAATCCAGCCTAAACCAAGAGAAGCTAATGTGATACCTAGCTGGCAAGCAGAAAGATAAGCGTCAAGCTGGCTATGAACTACCCCCAGAATACGCCCGCGAAGTCCATGTGTTTTGACAATGGCCCGAACACGTGTCTGACGTAATTTAACTAGACTAAACTCTGCTGCTACGAAAAAACCATTCAACACGACCAGTAAAAAGGCCGCGATGATCAGTAATATATTTTCCAACTAGGGTACCTATAGAGTAATAAAAAAATGCAAACGTCTACCCACAGCTAAGCTGCTAACACCATGAGCCAGAACCGCTAACAAAAAAGACCCAATAGATACCCCGTTGGATGTGGGGTAGCACAGAAAATACAGAAGTATGGAAAGGCTGCACTCTTACCGAGAAGTTTTGTTAGCGACTCTTATCTTAAGGATAAAAGCATTCGCAGCCTATAATTTACCACGCAATTGCCTTTGAATAAAAATAGTATCCGGTTTTATTGCCTAAAAGCATTCAATTAGAACCATTTTGGTGAAATTAGGCGCAAGCCCAGTAAGACGAAGCGACCATCATGGTCCCAACCGGTCTTATTGCCGTATGTCAGGTCTAACTCCACTTTTTCTGGTATCAAAATAGTCCTCACCCCGGCCTGAAAGAACGGTTTTCCTTTATTTTCGCCAAAAACCTCACCAAGCAAGTTAAAACGGGGATTCAGCTTGATCTCGTTACCGATACCCCAAGTCAGACGCGTGGTATTCCCGACCTGATTGTGATTCATCCCCCAATTGGTATGCAACATCACATCCCCGTTTCGAAACACGAAAGATAGTGGTACTTTGGCAAAGTAGGACCACGATTTATCCCTGTCATCCGGCTCGGTATGTCGTACTGCACCCATCATCATACTGATCGCATAATCTTCGTCGTTCAAAGGTTTCAATACATACTTCCCTTGCAACTGACCATCCGTTAAAACCATGCCTTGTGCATCTTTTTCAAACGTACCTGCAATATTCAACTCGAGCTTGCCCATGACATGACATGCTGGAGATAAGATACGTTGTGTACCATCGGTATTAAACCGTAACCATGACTCAAGTTGGCATTTACCTGTATCCAGAATTTGCGCATCATCAACATCCATTGCGCGTGCCGTATTGTGCATGGCAGAGAAAAACAGACCGCCCAACAACACCAGCCAATAGATTACTTTTTTATAATGCATGATGTACCTGTTCATACCTGTATTTTGTCGCCATACAAAGAATTCAACCTGTGCCGTATATCCGACATAATGGAAGCACAGTTATTACAGAATCCCCAAGTGAGCGACGTCTCACCTGAAATGACATGCAACATCTGTGAATACATACAGAAATCACTTCAATTGGCATGCCAGCGCTCTATAGAAAAGTCTGGCAATACCAATATATAAAGGTTCATCACACACTTCTTTTTTAATAATAATATGGTGTTTTATTTGAATAAACGACGAGTGCGTTTTTTTGAACGCAAAACGTAATATGCCCATATTACAAAAGCCACGACCATACTCAATGCAGATATCGCAATAATCCGCATCGTTCCCGCCAAATAGCCTGATGCAACACCAGTACGTAATGTTGCGACTTGTTGCACTGTCACTTGTGCTTTCGTATTCCCATAAAACGATGTCAGATAATTCCCCAGTGTCGCCATTTGCAGATCTGACAACTGCCCTGCAAAAGAAGGCATCGTCACCACATTGCCTGCATCTGTTTTTCTGTGTATGCCTTCAAGTATGGTCAACACCATATTGTCGGTGTCTCTACGCCCTGTTGTCGTATTATGAAACAAGGCAGGTAGTTTCATATCGGCACTACCTTGACCACGTGCATGATGACAACTGGCACAATAGGCATCATACAATTGTGCCCCGGACATTTTATCGGGCATTGGCAAGGCGACACCACGTACTGCTGCAAGGTCGTCTTTCGCTTCACCCCATGTATATACAGGTTTGCTATCCTCTTTATGGCGTTGTGCGGGAACATTCTTCAGAAAAATGGCCATCGCCCGTATATCATCCACATTCAATGCTTGTAAACTCGCGTCGATCACTTCAACCATCGGTCCTGCCGCATGTGCTTTATTCGGTGCACGCCCCAAACGCAGATAATCAATGATCTCCTGCTCTCTCCAGCCACCAATACCGCTATTGACATCCGACGTAATATTGGGAGCATGCCATACACCAACGATACCGCCTGCTAATTCTTTCGATACATTTTCCGCTAAAAATATATTGCGCGGTGTATGACATGTGCCGCAGTGTGCCAGACCCCGCACAAGATAAGCGCCACGATTGTATTCAACGCTTCTCGACGGATCAGCTACAAATGGTTTGCCATCAGCAAACAACAGGTTCCATAACACCATCGTTTCACGTACAGATAGCGGAAAAGGCAATATCGTCTTCTCAACCGGTTGATCGACAGGTTCGACACGATGCATAAAAAAAGCATATAACGCTTTTGCATCCTCATCGGTAATATAGGCATAAGCTGTATAAGGCATCGCCGGATATAACGGTTTGCCATCCGCACGGATACCTTGGCGCAAAGCACGGATAAATTGCGTCTCGGTATAGTTGCCAATACCGTATTTTTTCGATGGCGTAATATTTGTCGACACAATATTACCCACAGGCGTGGCAATAGCCAGACCACCGGCCATCGGCTTCCCACTGGCGCTGCTATGACAAACAATACAATTGCCGACTTTCGCGAGATACGCACCACGTTCCAGTAATAATGCATCGACCGGCTCATTGGCTTGACCATCCATCACCATACACAAAAATCCTGCGATAGCTGCAGTATAAAAATGCTTCATCACACTCTTCATGATGCGTCTTTACTGTCGGTATGCGATGCAATCGGCAACACAGTGTTGATTTGATTGGTCAGAATATGATGTGCTGTACGTAATCCCAGCGCAACGCCTGTTTGTGTCGAGTTACAGGTTGCTGAAGTTGGCATGACACCGGTGCCGACAATAAACAGATTCTCATGATCGTGCGTGCGTCCAAAGCGATCCACTACTGACATGGCAGGATCATGCCCCATACGCATGGTGCCGGTAATGTGCTGGTTATTCATGAATTTACCATCTTCGCTAAAGCGCAAGTTAGTGCCCCCCATTAATGCAGCAATCCGCTCGAAATCACGCTTTGAAGCTTGTGCACCTTGACGGGTATAGTCATCAATCGTGTAATGCACACGTGGTTTTGGAATACCCATACTGTCTTTTTCTGTACTAAGCACAATCCGGTTATCCGGGTTGGGTAACACTTCAAGTACATTTTTTATACTGATCTGATGTGCCGCCCGATAACGCAACTGCTTTGCGAACTGTTCACCGTAGATCCCTTCTTCAATAAGCGTCTGTGTGACTGCATGTACTTGTGACATATTACTAACATCAATCCGGTATGCTGCATGGTCACGACGAAATGCCCCGTCACGCAAGGTATTAATGGCACTGGGACTTTGTGGTCCTCGCCCCGGCCACAGTGGTTCGTCTGCATCAAAGACAAGGGACGTACTCGGATGATCCATTAAATGCCGACCAACCATGCCGGAACTATTTGCCAGCCCATTAGGATATTTCTCGCTGGACGATAACAACAACAGTTTTGGACTTTCAATACCGTTTGCCGCAAGTACAAACATGTTTGCAGTCACGCGATATGATTTTTTATGTTTGTCGTAATAATGCGCTGCCACAATACGTCCTTGGCCATCATGTTCCAGGCGATAGACAACAGCATTGGCAATGAGCTTGGCTCCCGCACTTTCTGCATTTTGGGCGGCGATACCGCCATGGTACTGTGCATCAATCGGGCAAATCGGCTGGCAACTATTGTTACCACAGCAAGCAGGCCTACCGTCATAACTGCGACTGTTACGCGCTGTTGTATTCGGCATGACTTCATACCCGCCCGGCAACAAGCGCTCGCGTATGCGGCGCATTGCCCAGCTTTCTGCAACCGGCGCCATCGGGAATGGTGCACTTCTTGGCGACCCCGTACCCGGTGCACCAGACACCCCCATAATATCTTCCGCCTCTTGGTAAAACGGCTCCAGCTCTTCATAGTTCAATGGCCAATCCACACCCACACCATACAAACTCTGCGTACGCATGTCGTTAGGAAGTACGCGCCATGCCTGTGCCGCCCAATGCCAGGTTGTCCCGCCAACTTGACGGATGTATTCGGCAGGATAAGGGTGAGGGCCAGCCTGCTCCAGATAGTCATTGGATTGCGGTTGATATATCGGATGCGGCGCCCAAGGTACAGATGGATAAGGTGACATCCAGTCGCCTTTGCGGGGAGAATTTCTAAACCGTGCGACAAGTTCTCCACGATTAACTCTGGGGCCTGCTTCGAGAATAATGACCGACGCGCCTTGCTCCAACAACTTGCGTGCCGTAATAGCACCAATAATGCCGGAACCAATCACGACAAAATCTGCTGATAAGCGTTCAGCCATCATGACTCCCATCTTTTGGCTGGCTTGCCCAACTACCATATGCCCCATCAGCATATGTTGGTGGCACCAATACATCTGACACAACGACCGCATTCAATGCATTTTCATAAGCTAGACAACGCGCATTCTCGCCACTACCGATAATGCCCAAATACCAGGCAGCCATGATCTTGCGCGGGATTGCCGCCATTTTCGGATGCGCGTCATCCAATGTTTTCTGTAGCAGTAAAGGATCAATTTCCAACATGTTAATCAGGGTTAACACATTACGTACACCCGCTGGAAACCCCGAATCATTGTCGACCAATGCATCATAAAAACGCTGCCCCAATGCCACGTCCAACGACTTACTCCCGACTAAAATGGCAGAAACAGCGAGAAATGCACTGTAACCGAAATCACTGGCAGCCCGGGCAACAGGTCTGGGAATCATGGCAACCGTATAAACAGACAACATCCCTGTTAATAACAGACGCCGTTGCTGTCTTTTTTTGGGTACTGCCTGGCCAGTATGGAACTGTGTCATAAAAACTTTATGCTAATGAAGATGCATCGTGGAGTCTTTGACTAGCAACCAGTTCCCCAATCAAAACATTTCGTTACTACTGAAACGCAATCCAATAACAAAAAGCACATCAAACGAACTATTCGCATGATGTGCTTTAATTTATTGATTTCTGTCTATTGAAATAGCTTCTGTGTTTTTTAAATTTAGTACAAATCACTCATAGATCAGATTTGGCAGCCACAATGAGATTTGTGGTACATAGGTAATCAATATCAGGAAGGCCAACATGGTCAGCAACCATGGCATGACTGCGATCGTCAGTTCGGTGATCCCCATTTTGGTAATGCCGGATGCCACATACAAGTTGAGGCCTACAGGTGGGTGACACATCCCGACTTCCATATTCACAATCATCAGGATCCCGAAATGAATCGGATCAATACCCAACGTCATCGCAACAGGAAACAAAATGGGTGCCATGATCAGTACGATCGACGAAGGTTCCATAAAGTTACCCGCCACCAACAAAATCACATTCACGACCAACAGGAAAGTAATCACACCAAATCCATGATTGGTAATCCATAGGGACATGGCTTGGGGAATATTTTCGCTGGTGATCAAAAACGAAAATAAGACTGCATTGGTAATGATATACAACAGCATGGCAGACATCGCCGCAGAATCCAGCAATACTTTTTTGACTTGCCTGATTTTTAAATCTTTGTAGACAAATACGGCAATGATGAACGCATAGACAGCTGACACTGCAGCTGCTTCTGTGGGGGTAAACATTCCGGTATAAATCCCCCCCATGACAATAACGATCAGAAACAAACCCCATGCACTCTTTTTGAACGCAATGAATCTTTCTCTCCAGCTTGCTTTTTTAAGGCGCGGAAACTTGTTTTTCCGTGCAATAAACCAAGTTGTCAGGCCCAGACAAACTGCCAACAAAAAACCTGGTACCACACCGGCAATAAACA
>JAATFN010000202.1 GCA_015655165.1 Betaproteobacteria bacterium
AGCATCCATGGTGTGTATGCCAGAGAGCGCAGTGTTACTACGGGCATGGATAATCTGATTGGCAGGTGGTGGTGGCGTATGAATACAGGCACCGAAATACGGTACCAGTAAAAATTCTTTTAATACATTGTTGTTTTCTTCTAACGACACCACAAAACCCGGTATACGGATTTTTTTGCCGTCAATACCTTCATTGATCGGTGCTTTATCCCAGATCTGTTGGGCTTGTTTCAATGCTTCGACTGCACGCGGATCATTGTCGTCCAACGCATTGAGATTCAGTTTTTTGAGCGGCTCCAGCGGATCCCAGTTTGGCGGCATCAGTTCTTCCCATGCGACTTCACGAAATCCGTCGACTATCTTTGAAGACGGTTGATACACAGCACCTTCAGGTGCACCTGTCACATATTCGCCGATTTGGTAGGTCGATGGCGCCGTGCCGCTGGCCTGACTGACCTGCTGTGGAGGAGTGTCGGGTACAGGGACTGTTTTATCGGTTGTCATCCAGCGCAGACCGATGCCGACCACGACGCCTGTGATGATGATGCTGGCAACCCATAATAGAAATTTCATCGTATGTTTTCCGTAATCAGATTCTTGGTGTCAGCCCGTCTGATAAACTCAACCAGTAAGCACGTAGAGCCGGAAACAGGCTGGCGATCAATCCTGCCATGACAATGTAAACGAGCAATATCAATTCGTTATATGAGATGGCAGATGCATGCAATGTTACGCCAAAACGGGAAGTTAACAATGGACCAAATGCATATATCAGGAGTGTTAACAACATGCATCCCAAGACAACACCGGCAATCATGACGCCAAAGCCTTCCATGACCAGTAACAGAAAAATATCGACAGGTCGTGCACCTGCAGATCGTAAAATGGCCAGCTCGCGGCGACGTTCTCCCAAGCCTGACAGAATGACCGCGACTAACCCGGCCAGACCGATGACGACCACCATCATGGAGACAACGAATAGAAGATTTTCACCGATGCCGGTGATTTGCCACAATTCATCCAGTGCGACACCAGGTAATATCGCCATTAAAGGCTCGCTTGTCATGGTATTGATTTCACGCTGCAGTTTGAAGACCGTTGTACGATTATGCAGACCGATCAGGACAGCTGTGATCGATGTTGGTGTCAAATCGAACTTGCTGGCGAATTCTGCCGGTATCTGAAAGCCCGACATGCGTGTGCCACCTTGCCAGTCCAGATGAATGGCTTGCATGGCATCGAGCCTGATATGCAAGGTGCGGTCAACGGCAGTGCCCGTGCGCTGTAAAATGCCACTGACTGTAAACGGTTTGTCGTCATGCTCTTGCAAGTGGTTGCTGCCAGTGCCATGACTCAAGGTAATTTTGTCACCTATCTTGTAATTGAGCTTGGCCGCCACCTCTGCACCGATAACGGTATCAAACAGGCTGGACAAAGGTTTGCCCGCACTGAGCATTAATGCTTCTTTATTGCCGTAACGGTAATGCTCAAAATAGGCTTCATTGGTCGCCAGTACCGGAAAGCCGCGGTGCGAGTCACCCAAGGACAAGGGAATCACCCAGTCAACTAGCGGATGCGTGGATAAGGCTGCGACATTGTTCCATCCAATATTATTGGTGACACCGCCGATCCGGAAAACAGAATAGAGTAACAACTGGATCGGACTGGTACGCGCACCCACAATCAGGTCTGTGCCTGAAACAGATTGGGTAAAACTGCTACGTACATCGCCACGCAAACGTTCGATGCCTACTAACAAGGTCGTCGACAGCGCAATGGCAAGCAGCATGAGCCCGAGTGTGACGCGTCGATTCCATGCACTTTTTGCAGCCAGACGTAATAAAAAGGTCATGATTGCCCCGCACGGGTAGTTGCATGATTGATGTCATTGAATGCAACATGCCGCGTAAAGCGTGTTGCCAGACGTATATCATGACTGATAAAAATCAGTGTGGCGTGTGTGTCTTTGCATGCATGCATGACAAGATCAAGAAATGCTTGCTGACGATCACTGTCGAGTGCGGATGTCGGTTCGTCGGCCATGATGATTTC
>JAATFN010000157.1 GCA_015655165.1 Betaproteobacteria bacterium
AGGCCTTGTATCCTCATGCGACTGTCGGAACAGAAATTATGCCTTTGCTGGCAGGTTGTTTGATTGTATTGGAATTGTTGGGGCCAATTGCGACGCAGTTTGCCTTGATCAAAACTGGTGAAAGCGGGCGTGAGTCATGATAGAAAATATTAATCTGGAAGTACGGGAGCCAGTCATTGCTCCACAGGCAGGAATATTGCCGTTCACGACATCGACATCGTTTACAATGGGAATCGAGCTGGAGTTGCAACTGGTCAATCGTCGCAACTACAACTTGGCAAGCGATGCGGTCGATTTACTGACCTGGATTACCCCGAAAAGTTTACAAGAACAGATCAAACTGGAAATGACACAGGGAATGATCGAGTTGAATTCATCGGTGCATACGCGTGTTGACGAACTGATTGAAGAGTTAAAAGGCTTGCGTGCAGCGTTAAATAAAGGTGCCGAACACTTGAATATCGATGTCTCAGGTGGTGGCGTGCATCCATTTCAACGCTGGAGTGATCAACGTATTACGCCAAGCGAGCGGTTTCATTCCTTGCACGAAAAATATGGTTATCTTGCCAAAACCTTCACAGTGTTTGGACAACATATCCATGTGGGCGTGCCAAGCGGGGATGATGCATTGTACTTGACGCATGCGTTCTCCCGATACATACCGCATTTTATTGCCTTGTCGGCAGCATCTCCGTTCTTTCAAGGAGCCGATACCCATTTCGATTCTTCCCGCAGTAATGTCGTGCGGGCATTCCCATTGTCGGGAACCGCGCCGGTATTGCACACATGGTCGGAATTCGAAACGTATTACGAAGAATTACTGCAAATGGGCATCATCGGTAGTATGAAGGATTTTTACTGGGATATTCGTCCAAAACCGGAATATGGCACAGTCGAGATTCGTGTCTGCGATACACCGTTGACGATCGAGCATGCAGCCCATTTGGGCGCTTACGCTCAGTTGCTGGCACGCTGGATTCTGACAAAACGTCCTTTTGTCGTGGAAGATGATTTCTATTTGCTCTATCAATATAATCGTTTCGAGGCCAGTCGTTATGGTTTGAAGGGCATGATCGCTTTGCATGGTCATGAACGCGGCTCATCCCAGAAATTGCCGATTTACGAGCATTTGCTGCAGCAACTCAGTATTTTGCAACCGTATGTACAAAATAAAGCCGAGCAAACAACAATCGAACGATTGCGTTATCTGGCGAATAAACGTATCAGTGACGCAGAATGGTTAAGACAGACTTTCTTGCACAGGGGGTCATTGAATGACATGATGCGCATGTCTTCCGAATTATGGATGGGACGCCATCCACCACCTTATTTCCAGTAACGCGTTTTGTGCGTATCTGGTGTGAATAGCCATGACCGGTGTTGCTAGCAACACCGGTCTGTTTTTGTAAAAGTTATGACAAAACAATTTGATGTAGCAGTAATCGGTGCCGGTGCCGCAGGCATGATGTGTGCGGCAGTCGCTGGCCAGCAAGGTTTGCGGGTGGTCTTAATCGACCATGCCGAGCACCTTGCAGAAAAAATCCGCATCTCGGGTGGTGGTAGATGCAATTTCACGAATCGTGATGCGACACCTGCCAATTATCTGTCAGCTAATCCGCACTTTTGCAAGAGTGCTTTGTCGCGCTATACACCACAGGATTTTCTGGAACTGTTGAAAAAACATAAAATCGGCTATCACGAAAAGCATAAAGGCCAATTGTTTTGCGATAATTCTGCCGAAGACATTATCGCGATGTTGCAAGCAGAGTGTGCATCGGGCAATGTGACTTGGCATATGCCTTGTCAGGTGACAAGCATCAGTAAAGACGGCGAGCAGTTCCGACTGGAGACGAGCGCAGGTGAAATGATTGCAGGCAACGTCGTCATTGCTACGGGCGGCTTGTCTGTGCCCAAGATTGGTGCGACTGATTTTGCATACCGGATTGCCAGACAGTTCGGTTTGCAACTGGTTGAAACCCATCCGGCCTTGGTGCCCTTGACATTTGATCCCATGACCTGGGAAGTGTTTGCGGGCTTATCCGGGATTGCCATTCCCGCAATTGTCGAGACTGGCAGTAAAAAAGAGCGGGTTGCCTTCCAGGAAGACTTGCTGTTTACCCATCGGGGCTTGTCTGGACCTGCTATTTTGCAGATTTCCAGTTATTGGAAGCCTGGTACACCGTTGGTGATGAATTTATTGCCCGGCATGGATGTTGCCCAAGCCTTAATCGATGGTAAAAAAACTGTTAAAAAAGCATTGGTCAATATCCTGGCACAATGGCTGCCATCGCGTTTGGCTGAAGGCTGGCTAGTGGTACAAGGCATCGATCCGTCCTTGAAACTGGCAGATATGCCAGACAAGCAACTGCGCGCATTGGGGCAGTCGTTGAATCGTTGGGAGATTAAGCCTGGTGGCTCTGAAGGTTACCGCAAGGCCGAAGTGACCTTGGGGGGCATCGATACACGTGAATTGTCACAGCAAAGCATGATGTCCAATAAGGTGCCAGGACTGTATTTTATTGGTGAATCGGTGGATGTGACGGGCTGGCTTGGGGGCTATAACTTCCAGTGGGCATGGGCGTCAGCTATAGCAGCAGGCAAGGCATTGGGCACTGCGATGCCACGACCTTAGTTAAATGAGCATGTAATCTGACTTACGTGTATAGTACCGGGCGTTTGTCTATTTGGCATGTCGCCCAACAGGGCAGTTGTCAATGGAAGAAAAGTTGCAACGCACTTCACATTATCTGATTTGACTGCTATACTAGCTATCTTTCCCTATTAACCTTTGCTTTGGTTTGAATTTACATGACCACTATTCGTCTTAAAGAAAACGAGCCGTTCGAAGTCGCAATGCGCCGCTTCAAGCGCACAATTGAAAAAACAGGATTGCTGACCGAGTTGCGCGCGCGCGAGTTTTACGAAAAGCCGACAGCTGAGCGTAAACGTAAACTGGCTGCTGCTGTAAAGCGTCATTACAAGCGTATCCGTAGCCAACAGCTGCCTAAGAAGCTGTACTAAGAATTTTGTCGCACATTAGTGCGGCTGATGTTAACCCGCTCCGGTTGCCCGCAGCGGGTTTTCTGTTTTGTGCAAAATTGAATTGTGCTAGGCTTGTCGTATTGTCTGGCTTAACCTTACGGGGAATATCATGGGCTTGAGAGAGCAAATTAATGAAGATGTGAAAACTGCAATGCGTGCTAAAGACACAGTCAGGCTGGGTACTGTACGCCTGATTACTGCCGCATTGCCGGAGGGCGCGGCGGCGGGCGACTAATCGGAAATCATATCGAGAAATCTGACCCCGGTCCCGTGACCGGGGTTTTTGCTGTCTGCGGAAATCTCTAAACACAGAGGGCACAGGGAACACGGAGGTTCGTCGGCGCTCTCGGCTCTCTGCGTCCCCTGCCAGTAGAGAACGCGCTAAAATCACTTTGTCGCCATGCGCATCACGAGCCGCCGCGGAACCATCGTCTTCTTTCTTTGCCTGGGCATTGGCCTGGTGGCGCTGGCCGTCGCGCTCAATGTCGGTTGGATCATCCTGAACTGGCGTTTGCGCGTTCTGCTGTTTTTCGGCATCATCTTTTTCGCTCTTCTCATCGCTGGCATG
>JAATFN010000318.1 GCA_015655165.1 Betaproteobacteria bacterium
CGCATATTTTTGAAAGATATGCGACAGCTTATGCACGCAAACCGTCATTAATACAGATCAACTGCTAGAGTTAAGCTTGTCCGCAGAAAGTTTTGAGGTTCACCATGTTGGATCGAGAAGGCTTTCGCCCAAACGTCGGCATTATTTTGCTCAACGCCAATAACGAAGTATGGTGGGGCAAACGGGTGCGCGAACATTCATGGCAATTTCCGCAAGGCGGGATAAAGCACGGCGAAACGCCGGAACAGGCAATGTTCCGGGAACTCGAAGAGGAAATCGGCTTAAAAACCGAGCATGTAAAAATCATTGGTCGCACGCGCGACTGGCTGCGCTATGAAGTACCCGATCAGTTCATCAAACGGGAAGTACGCGGCCATTATCGCGGCCAGAAACAAATCTGGTTTTTACTGCGTATGGTTGGCAGGGATTCAGATATCAATCTTCGCTTAACATCGCATCCGGAATTCGATGCGTGGCGTTGGCACAACTATTGGGTCCCCTTGGATGTTGTCATCGAATTCAAACGCGATGTCTATCAGCAAGCGCTGCAGGAACTCTCCCGATTTCTGACACGCCCGCCCAAAAACAAATTGGGTAGAACACCGGAAGAATAAAGAAAACGCCTCTTTCTGAACTGCACCCCAAAAGTTGGATATCACGTCTGACCTTTGGGGTGTTTTTTATTCACAACAAAACCAGATTATCCCGGTGTATCAATTCATCTTCTTCGGCAAAGCCCAGAATCGGCAGAATGTCCGATGAAGGGTGACGCATGATACGCCGCGCATCCGAACTGGCGTAATTCGTAATACCACGGGCAACCTCGCGCCCTGTAATATCTACACAAGTAATGACATCGCCGCGGCCGAATTCGCCCAATACATCGGTAACACCCACAGGCAACAACGATTTCCCGTCTGACAACAGTTTTTGCACAGCACCGGCATCCAACACAACACGACCAATCGTATGTAAATAATCTGCCATCCATTGTTTACGCGCTGTCAAACGTGCCAGTTGCGCTGTTAATTGCGTCCCGATAACCTCACCTTGTGCCAAACGCACCAGCACCTGGTCTTCGCGCCCCCAGGCAATGACGGTATGCGCCCCGGATGTCGCTGCTCGTTTAGCCGCTAAAATCTTGGTCAACATACCACCACGCCCCAAGCTGGAACCGGCACCGCCAGCCATGGCTTCCAATGCAGGATCACCTGCCTGTGCATCATGCACAAACCGGGCATGTGGATCTTTACGTGGATCAGCTGTATACAAACCGCGCTGATCCGTCAGAATAATCAAGGCATCAGCTTCAATCAAATTTGCGACTAACGCACCCAAGGTGTCATTGTCGCCAAACTTGATCTCGTCAGTAACTACTGTATCGTTCTCGTTGATAATCGGCACAACGCCCAAACCCAACAAGGTAAACAAAGTCGAACGCGCGTTCAGATACCGCTCACGGTCAGCCAGATCGGCATGGGTTAACAGTACTTGTGCTGTTGCCATACCATGTCTGCTAAAACTGCTCTCGTAAATTTGCGCCAGACCCATCTGGCCTACAGCCGCACAAGCCTGCAGTTCATGCACCCCCGTTGGACGGCTCTCGAAGCCCAGACGCAACATACCTTCGGCAATCGCACCGGAACTGACTAATACCACTTCTTTACCCATACGACGCAACTGGCCGATCTGGTCGGCCCACTTTGCAATTGCCGTATGATCCAAGCCCTTGCCGTCATTGGTGACGAGCGAAGAGCCTACTTTGATAATGAGTCGGTGAGCCTGTTGGATGACAGAATGCATGTTGGCGATCGAAGAAGACGTGTCTGACAAAAAATGAGTACGCGTACCCGTTAATCCAGTACTTTAAAACGTGGATCATCCGGATCAATAGACGAAATATTACGCGCTTCTTCTGTCATTTGCATTTCATTTGCACGGTCTGCCAAATGACGTTGTTCTTCCAGATATTTGTAGATTTCTGTCACCAGATCTTCACAGCCGTCACGGGTTAACGCAGATATCTCGAAAACCCGGCCTTTCCACCCAAAACGCTTTACAAAGTCTTTAACACGTTTGGCACGTTCGGCTTCAGGCACCACATCCAACTTGTTCAATACCAGCCAGCGTGGCTTATCAAACAATGATTGGTCGTATTTTTTCAGTTCTTTGACAATCGCCTTGGCTTCAGCAACCGGATCAACACCATCATCGAATGGTGCAATGTCGACAATATGCAACAATAAACCGGTACGCTGCAAATGTCGCAAGAATTGCACACCAAGACCAGCACCATCAGCCGCACCTTCGATCAAGCCCGGAATGTCGGCAATCACAAAGCTTTTTTCATGGCTAACACGCACGACACCAAGGTTCGGATGCAATGTTGTAAACGGATAGTCGGCTACTTTAGGACGTGCGTTGGACACGGCTGTAATGAACGTCGATTTACCGGCGTTTGGCATACCTAACAAACCGACATCTGCCAGCACTTTCAATTCCAGACGCAACTCGCGGCGTTCACCTTCCTTGCCTTCGGACTTTTGGCGTGGCGCACGATTTGTCGACGATTTGAAGTGGATATTCCCCCAACCGCCCTCGCCACCTTGTGCCAACAAGATACGTTGACCGTGTTCTGTCAAGTCGGCGACTTGTTCGCCGGTCTCGATATCGACCACCATCGTACCCACAGGCATACGCAGAACAATATCGTCGGCACCTTTACCATAGCAATCGGCACCGCGACCGTTCTCGCCATTACGTGCTTTATACAGTTTCGAATACCTGTAATCGATCAAGGTATTGATATTACGGTCGGCTTCTGCCCAGATTGTGCCGCCTTTGCCACCATCACCTCCGTCTGGACCACCAAACGGACGGAATTTCTCGCGACAAAAACTCGCAACACCGTTGCCGCCATTGCCGGCGATGACCTCGATTTTTGCTTCGTCGATAAACTTCATAATTTTTGCCGCTTTAAAAACTAAAAAGGCTCCACCGTTGGCAGAGCCTTTTAACGAAGGCTTTCGCCTTACTCCACAAGTATAGCGTGCCTGAAATTACTGGGCCGCTACAACTGTTGCGAATTGATTTTGTTTCAAGCCTTTAACTTCAAACTTGACGATACCATTCACCAATGCGAACAATGTGTGGTCTTTGCCGATACCGACGTTTTCACCAGCGTGAATACGTGTGCCACGTTGGCGAATAATAATACCGCCAGCATTGATCACTTGTCCGCCGTATACTTTGACTCCTAGTCGTTTCGATTCCGAATCACGACCGTTACGCGTGGTGCCGCCGCCTTTTTTGTGTGCCATTTATGACTCCCTGATAATCTAAGTTTTAACCTACGCCAGCTTAAGCGTTGATCGAGACAATTTGCAATTCAGTGTAGTTTTGACGATGGCCCTGATGCTTCTGATAATGCTTACGACGACGCATCTTGAAGATTCTGACCTTATCGCGGCGACCCTGGGCTATGACTGTAGCTAACACCTTTGCACCCTCGACCAATGGCGCACCGAATTTCACGGTGTCGCCCGCACCCACTGCGAGTACTTGATCCAAAGTGATTTCGGAGCCAATGTCTGC
>JAATFN010000312.1 GCA_015655165.1 Betaproteobacteria bacterium
CAAACAACATATCTTTCAACGGTGCCACATAACTCATATTTCACCCTCCGGATTAACGTATTTGTGACAACAAAAAACCCGGCAGACACTGTCATACCGGGCTTTTTTTGCTTAGCCTAATTGTTTGACCAATTCAGGCACCACATCGAACAAGTCGCCAACAATACCATAGTCGGCCACAGAGAAGATCGGCGCCTCCTCGTCTTTATTGATCGCTACAATCACTTTGGAGTCTTTCATACCAGCCAGATGCTGGATCGCACCGGAAATACCCACAGCAATATACAATTGTGGCGCCACAATCTTGCCGGTTTGACCGACTTGCCAATCATTTGGTACATAGCCTGCATCAACTGCCGCACGTGAAGCACCCATTGCCGCATTCAACTTGTCTGCCAATGGCTCCAGAATCTTGAAATTTTCTGCCGACCCCATACCACGCCCACCGGATACGATGATTTTGGCAGCAGTCAGTTCAGGACGATCGGATTTTGCAACTTCACGCCCCACAAAACTTGATTTGCCCGAATCGGCAACTGCAGTGAGTGTTTCTACAGTAGCAGAACCGCCGTTAGCTGCCGCATCAAACCCGGTTGTACGTACCGTGATGACTTTGATCTTATCTATAGACTGGACAGTTGCAATCGCGTTACCGGCATAAATCGGACGCTCGAATGTGTCAGCGCTGTCGACTTTGGTAATTTCGGAAATCTGTGCAACATCGAGTTTTGCTGCCACACGTGGCAAAATATTCTTACCATACGCTGTTGCCGGCGCCAGAATGTGACTATAGTTACTGGCAAGCGCCAGCGCTTGTGCCGACACATTTTCTGCCAGACCATCGGCAAACTGCACGCCATCTGCCAGCAAGACTTTGGTCACACCGGTAATTTTTGCAGCTTCAGCTGCAACTGCTTGTGCATTGTGACCTGCGACTAAAACATGCACATCACCGCCTGCCTGCACGGCAGCGGTCACAGTATTATATGTACTTCCTTTTAATGCGGCATTATCGTGTTCCGCAATGACAAGTGCTGTCATGAAATCTCCCTGTTTACCTGGCCCATCTGGATGTGAAGCCAGTCAATGTATGAACGTTAAATAACTTTGGCTTCTGTTTTGAGCTTGGACACCAATGTGGCAACATCAGGCACCTTAATACCTGCACTGCGTTTGGGTGGCTCAACAACTTTCAGTGTTTTAACGCGTGGTGTGATATCAACACCCAGCTCGTCAGGTTTGACGACATCCAATTGTTTTTTCTTGGCCTTCATGATATTTGGCAACGTCACATAACGTGGCTCGTTCAAGCGCAAATCGGTTGTCACAATCGCCGGTAATGTCAGCGCAATTGTTTCCAGCCCGCCATCGACTTCACGTGTGACGATGACTTTACCGTCTTCAAGCACGACTTTCGATGCAAATGTAGCTTGTGGCCAATCCAGTAACGCTGCGAGCATTTGCCCTGTCTGGTTACTGTCGTCGTCAATGGCTTGCTTGCCTAAAATAATCAGTTGTGGCTGCTCTTTGTCAGCCAGTGCCTTGACCAGTTTGGCAACAGCCAGAGGTTGCAACTCCACGTCGGCAGGTGTTTCCACCAGAATACCGCGATCAGCACCAATTGCCATGGCCGTACGCAATGTTTCCTGACTTTGCGTTACACCGCAAGACACCGCAATGACTTCTGTGACTTTACCGCTTTCTTTGAGGCGGGTTGCCTCTTCGACTGCGATTTCATCAAATGGATTCATCGACATCTTGACGTTGGCAATATCCACGCCACTGCCATCAGACTTCGCACGAACCTTCACGTTGTAATCCACAACACGTTTTACTGGCACTAATACTTTCATTATTTGACCCTTGAAATATCAAATTGACGTAAACGCTAACGATTTTGCATTATAAAAGCAAAATCGCTTTCATATAGAACTATTTAGTACGATCGTACTTTTATTTTATATATGCTGGGTATTCACTGTTTTCGACTGCTTTTAGCATCGACTCCAGCGTATGGACAAGTTACACCGCTAGGATAGCGCGGCCACTGCCCTTTTATGCCTGCAATTAAATTCTCTACTGCTACTTCAGCCATGGCAAGCCTTGTTTCATCTGTACTCCAACCAATATGTGGCAAGGTGACGACATTGCGCAAGTCCAACAAAGGCACGACATCGGTAATGGCTTCACATCAACTACCCTTTCCTTCCTGCACATCATTGACGTTCTACTGCAACTAATTGCTCGCGGGTAGGCAAACCTTCCATATCACCGACTACTTGAATCGCAAATGCACCGATACGATTACCACGAGCAACTGCCTGCCGAATTGACAAACCTTCCAGTAAGGCACTGATTACACCAACTGCAAAACCGTCACCGGCACCTACTGTATCAATCACTTTTTCAACACGCACACCGGCGACAATGCCTTCTTCATCGACTGTACGATAATAGGCACCTTCTGCACCCAGCTTGATGATGACTTTTTTAACACCATGATCCAGATAGAACGCTGCGATGTCTTTGGCATCAGTGTAACCCGTCAGGATTTTGCCTTCTGCCAGACCTGGCAATACATAATCCGCTTTAAATGCCAATGCGTTGATTTTTTGCGCCATGACCTCTTGCGACGGCCACAGCATCGGACGCAAATTCGGATCAAAGGAAATCGACTTGCCATGCGCACGCATAAAATCCAATGCGTGATGTGCAAAAGCCATGGTCGTGTCTGACAACGCCGGTGCAATACCTGTAGCATGCAAGTGACGCGCACTATTGAAATAATCTTCGTTAAAGTCTGCAACAGACAAATGACTGGCAGCAGAACCACGGCGATAGTAGTCGATCGCAGGATCTTCACCATGTTGTGCTTTGGCTTTTAGCTGGATACCTGTCTTATACATCGTATCTGCGGCAACACTGGACACATCGACATTTTCAGCAGCAACAGCAGCACGTACAAAACGGCCAAACGCATCCGTACCAAGGCGACTGACCCACCCCACATGTAATCCCAGACGCGCCAATCCGATCGCAACGTTGGTTTCCGCACCGGACAATCTCCGGGAAAACTTGCCGACGGCTGCCAAGTCCCCGACTTCTTCGGCAACCAGTAATGCCATCGACTCACCATACGTCACTACATCCAAATTCCCCTGCGCCATTATCTCTTCCACATGTCGACAACTACATTGAATAAAAGCCAAAGTATTCCTACTTTGCTTCTTCCCAAACCAGATCGGGTCAGACAAGGCAGTCACATGCCCAGCCAACAACTATGCCATATCCAGCCCCTTGCGCACTCCTTTATACAGGAGACCACCCTAAAGTCTAACATCAGACACTGAAACAGTTATCAGTCAGAACATTTTTTCATGTATATCGATACATAAAAAACGATGCGATATCACTCATGCCCATAAAATAAGCACGCAAATAAAAGAATACGTATACCAGATGTTGTCCCACTATCTGAAATTGCACTGTACCAACATGTGCAATCTGTCTTGTTTTTTCTCATGCAACATGCATAGACGTCGATCGTATGTAAATTCGCTAAAAAAAGCAAAACCGCTAACTAATCCTTGTATTTATCCATTGCACAAAATAAGTGTTGCTACAAAACAAAAACGTTGGCATAATCTCGGTCTTGCGTTGCCGGGATGGCGGAATTGGTAGACGCACGGGACTCAAAATCCCGCGGTGGTGACACCGTGCCGGTTCGATTCCGGCTCCCGGCACCAGAAGAATTCTGGTAAAAGAAAAGCACCTTTCGGGGTGCTTTTTTTACGTCTCTAAAATAAGTAACTCTCTCCCATAAAATGGGGGAAGAGGTATTCATAAACACGGTTAATGACGTCATGTAAGTCACACAATGCCAAGACTCTCATGTGGTGTTTTAACGTTTTTCAATCTCAACGCACGACGCTGGCGAAGCAACCCAAACATAAGAAAGGTATGTGCATTTTGCGATTGCCGCACGTATTTCTTTCTCAACGTTAGACCCGTACCACCTTCATTGGTTGGCCCCGTGCACCTTCACAAGTTTGATAGCATGCTCCGGGCACGCCTTTACACATAAACCACAGGCACGACATTGGTCTGCATGAGAGGTATAGGCGACCATGCCTCCATGAATACGATTCTTGATCTTCGCCATGAAGAAGAGCTCTTGGTAATCGGACCGATCAATCTTTCGAACATCGAACACATCATAGGGGCAAACTTTTACGCAGGCGTCTTTTCCTTCACACCGATGGAAATCTACAACTGGTTTCACTACCCCGGGACGATTTTTATCGAGGCATTTGTTTTCACGCATTCAATTTCTCCGGTTCTCGCCGGGGTTCACCCCCGATCAAGAAAATTTACAATACAGTGGCCCCATGACTCCGCAGGATCCAGACAGGGAAAGTCA